>NZ_NFUX01000007.1:0-133756 GCF_002264385.1 Paenibacillus sp. VTT E-133280 | reverse complement strand
GCGGAATTGGCAGACGCGCACGGTTCAGGTACTTGCGCGAAAGTCGGTCGTAATTCCTCAGAATCCGCGTTGTTATGCGGTTTTATCAGTAGTATTGTTTCAAGTTCTCTCCTGTAGTTCTCTCCGTTTTCTGAGAGGCACTTGAGGGGGAAAATGTGCGGTCATGGCGGAATTGGCAGACGCGCTGGCTTCAGGTGCCAGTGGTAGCAATACCGTGGAGGTTCGAGTCCTCTTGACCGCACCACCCTAAGAATGAACCAGCTCTTGAATCTGTCCTTGCGACGGTTCAGGAGCTTTTTGCATAATGGGGATCTGCAACGTGCTGCTCATGACCTGTGCCGACGATATCTTGGAACTGTAATCCAGATGAGCATAAATGTTAGCCGTCGTGGAGTAGTGACTGTGCCCCAGCCATTCTTGAATTTCTTTCAGGCTGACCCCATTTGCAAGCAGTAAACTTGCACAACTGTGGCGAAGATCATGGAATCGAATATGCTTTAGCCCATGTTTCTGAAGAACAATCGGAAAATGTTGTGTGATATATCCCGGTTTGATTCGATCTCCCAGTTTGTTTACGTAGATGTAATCTTCATATTTGTAGCAATAAGAGTCTTTGTACAAAGCACGATTTTGTTGTTGCTCCTCCCATAGTCGCTTCAAAAGTTCAAAGAAGGCGGGTACGAGAGGTAAAGTTCGATAACTGGATTTGTTTTTTGCACGGTCTTTCTCCACAGTGATCTGTTTCCCTTCATAGGACACGGGAATGACGGTGTGGCGTATGGAAATCGTTTGATGCTGAAAGTCGATAGCGCTCCACTTCAATCCGACTATTTCGCTTCGTCTGATGCCGTAAAATGCGGCTAAGTACACGCCCAATTCCACAGGATCATCTTTCACGACTTCAAATAGCTGATTAAGTTCCTCGATATTGTAATAACTTCCGATAAACTGTTGCTTCTTAGGCCGATCAACCTTATCTGCTGGATTGAAAGGAATCATGTCCATCCGAAAGGCGTGCTGCAATGCTTGACGAATATTGGCATGATACTTCTGAGCAGTGTGGGCTGTGATCTTGTACTGGTTCAGGACAAACCGATAGAAGTCTTGCAAATGCTTCGCTTGAAGTTCTTCCAGCAAGATCCCCTTTTCTTTGAAATAAGGAACAATCTTGCCCTTCACATTAAAACAATAAGCCGCATGAGTAGTCACTTCAACCCGATACTTCATCATGTCTAGCCATTCCAACATGAAATCGGCGAACAGAATGCCGGTTGGACTTTCTTCTTCAGGTGTTGCTTCTTCCTCAACTGATGGTACTACCTCCTCCTCAACGGATTCAGAAGGACTTTCAAAGTTCTTTCGTGCATTTTGCAGCATACTCTCTGCTTTCTTCTTATTTCCCTTTGTCGGCAGCCCAGTTGCAATCCACTTGGTTTTACGTTTACCCTCTTCATCTTTGTAGTTCAGCACAATATAGTAATTGCCTTTCTTTTCTTGTAGGTGGCCTGCTACCATTTTGTATCCCTCCCAGGATAGCAGCCCCGGCTTCCTACCATCGACACTTTAATTATAACAACGGAATCAAAGATGATTCAAAGCTGTAAAGTGTCATGATCGCGTGGTGTGCCAAGGGCCAAGTTTTCCTGTAAATAATGGATGATGCTCAGCTTCGGGATTTTGTAAAAGCGACCGATTCGAAAGTGAGCGATACGTCCTGATTGAAGTAATTTGCGGCCCGTTTTTGTACTAATACCGCCTAGCATGTTACACATTTGTTCGACCGTCACGACATCGGGCATGGTCTGAAAAAGAAGTTGGTAAGGATCGGGTTCAGGCTCAACAGCGGATTGAATTTGATTATCTGGCATAGGCAAGCTCCTTACGAGTTGTCAAATACATGGAGACTCTGAAATGTCCCTCTACTATCCGTTTCATTTTTTCGATGAAATCGGACGCTTGAGAGAAAAAAATTTTGTAAACATTAAAAATAGAATTGCTTGAGTGCGGAGGGGGCGTCTTCGGTGAGAATCTAGGGAATTGGAGGGGCATCAATAGAGAGGCGAATATTTGAGCGTATCTTCTATCGCAGAATCTTTCAAACCTATGTATTGGATGCAGTTACATCATAATCGCGGCCCACCAAGCTCTCTGAAGAGCCTGATGTGGCCGTTTTTATTTTTTCAAACTTTTTTTGAGAGAAGGGTCCGATATGACTCCAAAAATGAAAGGGATAGTAGAGGGAAAAAACCTCTATAGCTCTTTGACAATCACATAACTACTCATCCGGTACGTTCCCCGCATGCCCGAAAGGGAAAGCCATTTTGCAGGTACGCCACGACCATCCTTTTTTATAGGGTGTTAGCGATTACTACTTATGCAGAAAATAAATGATGGTATCATTTAGGCGATAATCCATGCGGAGGGATAATGATACTTCCGTCTAGCCACAGATATCGCAATGGGGGCGGCTTGCAGTGATCCTGGAAGAGGCGAGAGCCTATGAGGACGGTTAACCGCCGTTCACTAGATGAGTTTATTTAATCGATACATGTCCTTGTTCTGAATTAATTGATTGATGTGTCTAAGGTGTGTTATGGCGGCAGTGAGATTTGAAATAATAGATTGTCAAAGTGAATACCGAACGACTGATACTTTTACGTTTCTTGTGTTTATAAGTTTTTATGGATGGGGAACAACGATGGAACCGTTGTTTATGAACGTGATTTTGCCAGTGAAACTAGTTATAATGGGCATAGAATTATATTAAATCCATTTCCTGCGAAATTAAATTATGAAGTAATTGCTAGTTCATATGCACAAGATTAACCTTAAGGAGATTTTTTATGTTGCAAATGAGGTATTCTACTCAACATTTTCCACATCACTTTAAGTTAAAAGATGGATGGCATGACTTACACTTCGGTTGGGCAGACGTTTTACACGCAGCGCTAACTGTCGGTAGAAAAAGTTGGGATTGGGTTATGCAATATTCTAACTATTCTATAAATGAAATGTCTTTCAGGATCAATATGATTGAAGCTTTTTTGTGTGTAAGAGGGAATTCTGTTGTTAGAACTCCAGCCTTCGCCAATTTAGACCCATCAGAAAAAACAGCAATCTCTTACTTTCTTGGCCTAGTTGGAGCTAAACTGATTACTCATAAGAAGTTCGATGTACCATGGCTGATGCACGTTGATGTGTATGTAAACGCATCTGCTGGAACAGATAGAATAACTATTAAGAAGTGGAGAGAAGATAGTAATGAACGGCCCGATTTAATTGGTATTAATAAAAGGGGAGAATGGATAGTCACTGAAGCCAAAGGTAGGCAAAATCATGTTTCGAGTGCGTTAGATAAAGCCAAGCAACAGACACTAAATTTGAAGAAAATTGATGGTGAATACCCAGTACTTCGGTTTGGGATGTTAACCTATTTCAAGAATGAGATTTGGACAAGTGATCTTGTTGATCCTTATGAATTTATTGAGACTGCTCCCAACTTGGACATTTCAAAAGGACAGTTCTTTAAGGATTATTATGCTCCTATATTTGCATTGTTAAAGTCGCGAGGGGAATTATTAGAGTTAAATGAGGATGGGTTCTATACTGCTCAATTACCTAATACAAAATTGATAATTGGACTCGATTCTTCCATCTATAATGTAATGAATGGTGCATTACTAGAACAAAAAGAATCATCTCCTGATCGATTATGGAAAACTATCACTTTATTTAGCAATTTATATAAGTTCAATGATCGTGACGATGATAATAAATCAATATTTGAGTCGTTGATGGATGAAAATGAGTATGAAAATAAAAATAGATACTTCATAGGTCATGATGGAATTATGGTTGGTATTCTTGAGTAATTGAATATCCAAGACAACGTCTCCCACTTTACGGGGGCGTTCTTTTTTTATATAGATACTCTTCGAGAAAGCCGATTGTCTGAACTTGAATGTTCAGCGCAATCGGCTTTTTGCATGAAAGGAGACTTATAGGATGGTAAAAGTGATTGCTCTCGCCAATCAGAAAGGCGGAGTAGGCAAGACGACAACGGCGGTCAACCTCGGTATAGGATTGGCGGCTGAGGGCAAGAAAGTTCTGTTGGTGGACGCGGATGCGCAGGGAAACCTAACGGATTCGTTGGGCTATCATGAGCCGGATAGTCTATCCATTTCACTGGCTACGATGTTGGTGAAGGGCATGACGGAGGAACCGTATGAACAGAGGGAAGGTATTCTGCATCATTACGAAGGTATCGACCTGATGCCAGGAAATATCGAATTATCGGCAGTCGAGGTGGCGCTGGTCAATACGATGAGCAGGGAAATGATCATGCGCACGTACATCGATTCCGTTAAGGCCGATTACGATTATATCCTAATCGACTGTATGCCTAGCATGGGCATGATGACGATCAATGCATTGGCAGCGGCGGATAGCGTCATCATCCCGGTACAGGCGCATTATCTGCCCGCGAAAGGTATGACGCAGCTTTTGCAGACGGTTGCCCGCGTTCGGCGCCAAATTAATCCGAAACTGGCTGTGGACGGTGTGCTGCTCACGATGGTAGATAGCCGAACCAATTTTGCCAAAGATATTGCTTTTGTTCTTCGCCGGGATTACGGGGATAAGCTACGCGTGTTTAATACCGAAATCCCCCTGTCCATTCGCGCGGCGGAAACAAGCGCTAAAGGCAAAAGCATCTATGCCCATGATCCGAAGGGACAGGTTGCTGAAGCCTATACTGCATTTACGAAGGAGGTGCAGGACATTGGCAGCGAAAGAAGATCGACTCGCCAGCATAAGGCTGAGCAAAGTCGATGATTTGTTTACAACCGACGAAGGCCGGGCAGATGCATATCGGGAAAAGGTGATGGATATTCCTTTGGTTGAAATCAGTGATTTTCCCGGTCATCCGTTCAAAGTAAGAGCAGATGAAGCAATGCTGGAAATGGCGGATAGTGTCAAGCAATATGGTGTTCTTGTTCCCGGTTTAGTTCGTCCAAAGGCAGAAGGCGGCTATGAAATGGTGTCCGGCCATCGTCGCAAGAAGGCAAGCGAACTGGCTGGAATGGAAACAATCCCTTGTCTTGTTCGTGAATTGGATGACGATCAGGCGACTATCATCATGGTGGACAGTGTGCGCCCGTAAGCAACCCGAAAGGTGTTGCGCGGAGCATTTGGATGTTGCCTTAAGCAAGCAACAAGTGAAAATATCAAAGTGCTATCAGGCACAACTTGCCATCGACAACTAACCCGGCGGGGAAACCCAAAAGGAAAAACAGCATGTTGTTAAAGGCATAAGTCAGATTAACTTCCAAATCTGCGACTGAATGCCGAGATGGAAAGTCATGTATGAGGATGAAAGCTAAACTGCTTGAAGGGCAGTCAGAGATTGGGGCTAATCATCCCCACGGCGAAAGGAAGATGATACGCCGTTGTTCCGGCAGAACGTATTTTGCTGTCTGCTATCTGCGAGATATTCGGAACAAATCAGCCACAAGAAGTGGAAAATGACGAAAACCCCATCCGACAACATGACAAGCTTATCCAAGTGTCTCTAAACGGGGATTGCCTAAACTGAAATGCCCACGGGCTATTCACTATTAAGGTGATGAATATTCAGCATGGCAACGGAGCCGTCGTAGTAGTCCGAGAGCGTTAACGGCGCTCACATGGCGAAGGGCGGCAGTCTATCTTTCAATACAAAATTGGGAAGGATGTGTGAGACATTGAGAGAACCCATGAGCGTATTGAAAAGTCTTTCAGAGAGAGCAACAGACAAACAGTACAAATTTCAGCGTCTATACAGGAATTTGTACAACCCGGAATTCTACTATCTTGC
The DNA here is from genome assembly GCF_002264385.1 of Paenibacillus sp. VTT E-133280. NCBI lineage: Bacteria > Bacillati > Bacillota > Bacilli > Caryophanales > Paenibacillaceae > Paenibacillus > Paenibacillus sp. VTT E-133280. The sequence goes on along the minus strand of NZ_NFUX01000007.1, from coordinate 127,902 downwards.
CTACCGCAACATTAGAAGCTCCCCGGGCAGTATGACGCCTGGAGTGGATGGTACAAGCATAGATGGTATGAGTGAAAAGCGCATAGAGGCCATTATCCTGTCACTCAGAGATTTCAGCTATCAGCCAAACCCGGCGAAAAGGACATATATTGCGAAGAAAAACAGTAGCAAGAAGCGTCCGCTGGGTATCCCGTCATCCAACGATAAATTGATACAGGAAATTGTGAGAATGCTGTTAGAGAGTATCTATGAGCCTAATTTTTCGGATTGCTCGCACGGATTCAGACCAAAAAAAGGCTGTCATACTGCTTTACAGCAAATTCAAAACAGTTTTACAGGTATCAAATGGTTTGTGGAAGGCGATATCAAGGCATGCTTTGACAGCTTTGACCACCATGTACTAATCAGCATACTCCGCAGAAGAATCTATGATGAAAATTTCATTGCGCTCATATGGAAGCTGTTAAAAGCAGGATATATGGAGCAATGGCAACATCACAGGACGTTTAGCGGCACAGCGCAGGGTTCGGGAGCAAGTCCAATACTGGCGAACATTTATTTGTCAGAGTTGGATAGCTTCATGGAGCAGTATAAGGAAAGCTTTGATTACGGCTGTAGCCATGCTAATCCCGACTATGCCAAAGCCGCAAGCAAGCTATTCTACATCAGAAGAAGGAACCGGAATAATTGGGGAAATTGGAGTGCGCTTGAACGTAAAGAAGCGCTGCTTATACAGAAGCAGGCACAGGATACACTTCATTCATTTCCCAGCAAACTGCAATGCGATACCGGGTTTAAAAGGTTGCAGTATTGCAGATATGCTGATGATTTCATCATTGGTGTAATCGGTTCACGCGAAGATGCTGAAAAACTGAAAACGGACCTAAAAGAATTTCTGCACACCGCCCTGAAGCTAGACCTGTCGGACGAAAAAACCAAGATAACGCATTGTCTGGATAAAGCGGGCTTTCTTAGTTATGACATTACGCTATCTAATTCTACATCCATAAAAAAGGACAAGCGTGGTCAAATGCGTAAGACAAACAGTGGAACGGTCAAACTGTATGTGCCTAAAGAAAAATGGCTGAACAAGCTGAAAGAGTACGGGGCTATCGCAATCCGGCAGGATGATCGTGGCAGAGAGAAATGGGTTACACTTCATCGAAGTGAGCTTGTTAATCGGACTGACATAGAAATCCTGTCCAAAATCAACGCTGAAATACGAGGTATGTACAATTACTATTGTATAGCCAACAACGCAACGGTCATAAAAAACTTTGCGCACAATTTGGAATACAGCATGTACAAAACCTTTGGCTTGAAATTCAAGTGCAGCGTTAAGAAAGTCATTGCTAAATTCAGTCGCAACGGCGTATTTGGCGTAGCCTATGAAACGAAAAGCGGAAGAAAATTCAGTGAGTTATACAACTCAGGGTTTAGACGTAAAAAACGTGCAATCCCATTTGACACTGACACCCTGCCGCAATACATCTATTATGGGCGACCAGATCAACTGCGTGACCGGCTGAAAGTAGGGGTTTGCGAGCTATGCGGAATCAACACAGAAAGTCCCCAAGTCCATCACGTGCGAAAACTTAAAGATTTAACTGGTAATACACCGTGGGAAGAAATGATGAGAGTAAAACGGCGAAAGACGCTCGTTGTTTGCTCTGCTTGCCACGAGAAAATTCATCTCATCTGAAAGATGATAGACGGAGAGCCGTATACACCGAGAGGTGTACGTACGGTTCGGGGGCGAGGTCACGGAAACCTGCTGTAGCAATACAGTAAGGCGCTGTTGACCTTAGCCTACAACCTGCAACGAGAGCATATTTCACCAAGCGAAAAGGCGTTTGCCTATAAGATGAAACTGGCGGCAATGAATAGGCAAGGACAGCGTACTGACCTAACTTCCGCCCAAGTTGGGCGGAAGTCGGGAGGGAAGGAATCGCGGGAGTTACTAGCTGAACAGGTCGGGGAAAGTAGAAATCAAATTTCTCGTTACATTCGCCTAACCGAACTAACCGCCCCGATTCTCGAAATGGTAGACGACAAACGGATTGCCTTTAATCCTGCCGTTGAACTATCTTACTTGGCCGAGAAAGAACAGCAAGCCCTGTTCGATACCATGCAAGCCGAGGATTGCACACCTTCGCTGGCACAGGCGCAGCGTATGAAAAAGCTCAGCCAGGATGGACGGCTTAACGTAGATGTCATCTTTTCGATTCTGACTGAAGAAAAGCCGAATCAGAAAGAAAAAATGAGTATCCAGATGGAGCGGATCGACCGCTTTTTCCCACGAGACTTTACGGAAAAACAAAAGGAAGACCTGATCGTGCAATTGCTGGAAGGTTGGTATAAGAGGCGACAACGGGAGCACGAACGGTAATTTACCCGTTGTTGCTCTGTTCATGCGCACTCTCCCCTATCGGAGAGCTTTTTTTATGCCCATTTTCGGGGAGGAGATCATGAGTGGACTTTACGAAAGGAAAACTCCGTCAATATGAACACATGATGAAAGAAAGGCCGGGTTTTGCGCGTAGTAGGCCGTCTGAGGAGGAAGAAGAGCAGCTTCGCAAGCAAGCTCAGGAAGCAGAAAGTGGGCGCAAGAAGCGTAACCACAAAAAACGTCGGGAGGACTGACGATGGCGCAAGAGAAACGAATGGCTGGCGACTATGAGGTCTATCAGGCGCTGCCGATTGGCAGGGTCGAGGTCATTTTGGGCATCGATATGGCGAACACCGAGAAGCCCTATCAGGTTTGTTACTGCGACCAGAACAATTTGTTTGGTGTTGATCAGTTTTACGGTGCTGAAGGATTTGCGGATTATCTGGAGGCGATGCAGGAGTTTACTAAGCTCATGCAGTGGGAAATGGAGAAACTCCAGACCGAGCGTTCTGCCATCCCGAAGCCGATGCCTCCGATCCAACCAGCTCAATGCCTGCCCCTCAAAAGTGAGGATGATCTCATGGGCAGGATCGTCGTCGTTCGCCCGGAATGGCTGCGGCCGGAGTTCCGCACGGCAGACAATCAGCTTATTTGGGTAACGGGCGGCTTCGGGGCTTCTGGCAATTCACGCGGACGGTCCGTCTTTGCACAAACACTCTATTCCGGAGATGAATTCCGCTATTACCGGGAAGACCTCATTGGCTTTCTGAAGCCGGAGCATACACCGACGTGGGCAACCGAGAAGCTGGCACAGCTTCAAGCAGAGAAAGCCCCATCGAAGCCGCGTCCGCGAGACGAAGCGCGTTAATGAACCGCAGATTCTTCTATTTAGATGAAGGGAGATCGTGAACGATGTCATGGACGTATCGACACCGCAAGACGCTCATCATGGGCGCTATTGCGATCAGCGTGGCGCTTCTGGTAGCCGCCGCCTTGAATTTGCTTTTGCAGTACAACGACTATCAACAAGAGCAAGAACAGATGAAAGAGGCGTATGAGCGGCAGATTCAGCAGTTGAAACAGGAGGAGCAGCAAAACAAACGAGAGGTCTGGACAACAGCCAAAACGATACCGGCAGGCGTGGCGATCAAAGGGGATGACCTGAAGGCTGTTCCGATGCCCGTCAGCTTGGTTCCTCCGGGCGTTATGACCGACAAGGAGAACATCATCGGCAAAAGCGCTAAGATCGAGCTTGCGCCGGGCATGCCGCTGCTTTCCTCACTGTTGCATGAAGGACAGCCTATTCCGAAGGATTTGCGCATACAGGAGTTCCAGGTTATTCAGTTGCCCTCTAACCTTAAGACTGACCAATATATAGACGTTCGTATCGGCTTTCCAACCGGCGAGGACTTTGTTCTCTTATCTAAAAAGCGGGTGGAGGAGCTGTCCGGTACAGTTGTGTGGCTGGAGCTAAGTGAGATGGACATCCTCCAATCGTCCAGTGCCATTATTGATGCTTATTTGCAGGGCGCGCGGCTGTATGCCCTACCGTATATCGAGCCGGGCTTGCAGGATGCTGCCGTGGTCAACTATCCAGCCAATCAGATGGTACTGAACCTGATGGAGAACGATCCTAATTTGCTCGAAACGGCAAAAACCGAACTTGCCCACACGCTGCGCCAAACGCTGGATGGCAATTTGAAGGCGGTTAGCGAATCGGACAAGCTGCGTGTCACTAGCGGTAGCGTAACCGTGCAGCAGCAGTTGCAAAACGAACGAACAACGACACGACTTGGGAATAACATGAGCGCAGCGCAGCCTGCCAGCACGCCGCAATTGGAAGAATCGACGGTTCCGACGAGTGATCCGCAGCCAATCATAGGTGACGCTGCTCGTACAGAAACTTCCGTCACAGCGGACAGTCCTTCTACCGATTCGCCTTCGTTGCCATCGGATACGCTCCCGGCGACCGAAGCGCCATCGGCAAGCGGAGATCAGTGGGACGACATCTTCAATCAATGAGGAGTGCGGACATGAAAAAAATCATTTTTATCGGCGCAGCGGATAAGACGCATGTCTTACTGGTGCTGGGCCGTTTGCTAGTTGCGCTTGGGCATAAAGTGCTGCTGGTGGATTCTACCGTCGCGCAGGCCATTCGAGGGTATCTGCCGCATGCTTCTGTGGGGAGAGCCGTTCAGGACTATGAAGGTATGGATGTGGCCTACGGCTATTTCACACCTTGGCAGCTTGAAAAAGGCTTAGATGAGACGCCCAGCTACGACATCATGCTAGTGGACACCGATCATACTGAGTTTGTTCACCCCGCTGGCTTGCATCATTTTAATAAACGAGTATGGTGCTGGGACGGCAAGCGGTTATCGCTGGAAAAAAACGAGGAACTGATGCTGCGACTAGGTTTGCAGGATGCGGAATCACCTATTACGTTTTTTGAAATGCTTGATCCTGCTATACCGGGTCATCTGGCAGCTTGGCGAGCCGAAATGCGGATGCGGCATATTCAGTGGGAGGAAACCGTGTTTCGCTTCCCATTGGACGAGCGTGATGCAGCCGTCGATTTGAACAATCAACATCACGGCCGCATCGACCTTCGAGGGCTGACCGGAGCCTTTCGCGAGGTGCTGCTGACGATGCTTGAACAGCTTGGCGAATGCGATCGCAAGGCAGCGCGGCGGGCTTGGGCGATCGCTCGTAAGCGCGTGCGAGTTTGGTAGAGAGGAGAACACCCATGGGAGTTACCGTTATATTTTGGAGTCCCGTACCCGGTCAGGCCGGGACAACGACCAATCTGATCGCTGCGGCAACGTGCTTGGGACTGGAACATTCGGCGCGACTGCTCCTTCTCGGGCATGTGCCAAGCAGTTATGCTGCTGTTGAGCGAGCGTACTATCGACCTGCCGCAAGAAATGATAGTTATACCCCGGACACGGGAATTGATGCGCTCTTGCGTCTGCTGAAAAACCGCAAGTTGGAGCCTGTTATGCTTCACGACTATGCCCATCCGTTGTTGCGGGATCGTCTGGATATTTTGCCCGGCTCCATCAAGCAGGAGGATACCTTTATCGAAACGGCAAAGGAATGGCTCACACCGCTGCTTGCGGTTGCCCGCCGCGCTTACGATGTGGTACTGCTGGACGGTGGGAGCGGCAGCGAGTCGGCTTGGAACGAAAAATTGCGACAACAACCGGATGTATGGGTGGTTTGCTTGCCGCAAAACCATCTCCTGCTGGAGCGATTTTTTCAATCGGAAGAAGCAGCGATGCTGAAACACCGAAGGACGCTGTTCGTGTTCGGGCAATACGACCCCTATTCGACGCTTACTGTTAAGAATCTCATGCGCCAATTCCATATGGGCGCGTCCGTCTATCCGGTTGCACATAATACAGGCTGGCTGGACGCGGTACAGCATGGCGAAGCAACCCCTTACTGGTTTCGCAACCGGAAGATAGCAAGCGGCCATGAGAATCACCTGTTTGTGCAGCAGGTGCGCCGATTGGCGAAGGCCGTGATCGACAGCGCTGGTGCAAGGCAGCCTCTATTCGGCGGAATGGAGGGCGATGCGCCATGATGACCCTGCTCAACGCCCTGATCCTGATCACTCTCATGTTACTATCAATGTTCTTCCTTTACCTGCGTCTGAGCCGACGATTGCCGGAGCGGGCAGACGATACGTCGGTCTATACGCTGGAAGCGATGACCGCTTTCGTGAAAACGGCGCTTCACGAATTGACCAGCAGCAACCTGGCTGACTTCGGATTGTCGGAGGAAGAATACCGCCGCCGGAAAAGCAAACGGGCGGAGCTGAAAAAGGCGCTTCGCGGATGCACCTCCGGTGACCTGCGGGACAAAGAATACGTTAAGGAGATCATCGCCGATCTGCTCTCGCAGCGCTATGAACTGGACGATGCGCATTTGCACCTCCTGCTGCCTTTCCATCAGCCGGAGTCCCTTACCGCGCAAGACCAGTTTGATATTCTACTTTACACGTACAAAAAGGAAGCCGGGCTTCATGCGCTTGATCGGCTCATTCAAACCTATGAATGGGATAGGGAAAGACGAAACGAGGAAGGTCAGCTTGAAACGTATCGGATTACGGCGGAGGACATTCATAGCGTTTTCGTCCGTGAAGCCCCTCTGTTGACGACGGACGATAAGCTCCAACTTGTCGTCCAGCGGATTTATCAGCATTACAAAGGCTTCAGCGTCGTGGACGAGCTGCGCGACATGCGTGTGGACGGCGTATCCGGAGGCGTATCGGGGTTGCCGCCGCTCATGTGGGAGGGCGAGTGGTCGCTGGAGGAGGACGATCAGCTTCAATCGCTGCCCCGTTCGCATGACAGCGTATGGCTGTTTTATAAGGGGAAGTCCGTCCACCTCAGCTTCCTGTCCTTCGGCTCCGAGCAGGAACTGCGGCGCGTTTGCCAGATCATATACAAGCACAATTTTCCCGGCCAGTTGTCTGAGGCCAGTGGGTTTAAGGTCAATGAAATGGCAGACGGCTCCCGCGTCGTCGTGCTGCGCCCCCGGTTCAGTGAATCGTGGGCTTTTTTTGTGCGCAAATTCGATGTGCAAAGCGCGACACTGGAGCAGCTCATCCAGGACGAAGGCGCGGAATTGCCGATTGGCCTGATTCGTTATTTGGTGTCGGGTGCGAGGATCACCGCGATTACCGGCGCGCAGGGCAGCGGTAAAACGACACTTCTCATGGCGATGGTGCGCCATATTCCAGAAGTACTGCCCATCCGAGTACAAGAAATGAGCTTCGAGCTTCAACTACGCAAAATCTACCCGGAACGCAATATCGTCAGCCTGCGCGAAACCGAGACGATTTCCGGCCAGCAAGGGCTGGACATCCAGAAGAAGACGGACGGCTCCGTCAATATTTTGGGCGAGGTGGCAACCGATCCGGTTGCCGCTTGGATGGTGCAGATGGCACAAGTGGCTTCCTTATTCACGCTGTTTACCCATCATGCGAAGACTTTTCGTGATCTTGTTCTGTCGTTGCGCAATTCGCTGCTTAAAACTCGCGTTTTCAGTAACGAGCGTGTTGCCGAGCAGCAAGTCGTCAGTGTCGTCAATTTCGATATCCATCTTCGCCGCGACCTGGACGGACGGCGCTATATCGAGCGTATTACGGAATGCGTCCCGGTACCGCAGGAGGCGGCGTACCCGGAAGCCTTTCACGGGAAAATGACGAAGGACGAACGGATGGCCGCCTTTATGGATACGGCGCTCGAATACTTCCGCCGCTCGACGGATCGTCCGCTTTATTCAGCCCGCAACCTCGTGGAATACCGCGACGGACGTTACGTTGTCGTTCATCCATTGTCCGAGCAAAGTCGCTGCGAGATTGCGGAATACCTGAGCGGCCCCAATCAGGCCGTCTTTGATGCGTTTCTGGCATCCCATTGGGGGGATGAGTCATGATGCGGGAATGGCTTTCTCCTCTGCTTGGTATCGCAACCGTGCTCTTTCTTGCCGCTGTTGCGGCCTTTCTGTGGCTGTCCCGGCGCAATTCGGAAGTGGCGGCAGTCCGGCGCTACGAAGCGCTGCGCAAGCCAGGGAAAGCACCTCGCAAGCAGGCGGTTTACAGCTTCATGCAGCAGCTATATCGCGTTTGTGAGCAGATACCAGTTTTAAGAACTTACCTGCAGTATCTTCGCAGACGATTGGTCATCCTGCGGCTCGCGGACGAATGGAAGCTGCGGCTTGAGGTGATGAAATCGGCGCTACTGATGTGGCTTGTCCTGCTACTGGCCGCGATTCCGCTTGTCCTTGCGGTGCGCGACCCTTTCACACTGGCGATGCTCGGCATGGGGCTCTGGGTCGGACACGGCATCCTCGCGGATATGGGTGTCCATCGGCTTGAAATGCGGCTGCTGCGCCAGCTTCGCCTGTTTCTTGGGGACGTGCGGCATCACTACCATCGTCACGGGATGGTGGAGGAAGCCATTTATGAAGCGGCGGACAGCGAGTCGTATGAAATGGCGCTAAACGGGCAGGAGCTGTACGACATGCTGACGGACAGCAACGCCGAAGATAAACTAGCGCAATATGTGGAGCTTGCCCCGAATCGCTATTTGCAGGGCTTTGCAGGCTTGTCGTATCTCATCAAGGAGCACGGCGACCAGCAAACCGATACCGGATCGGTCTACCTCAAGGGACTGGAAAAGCTTTCTGTCGAACTGAATCTGGAGTTGCTTCGCCGCGAGCGCCTCAGTTTCTTATTACAAGGACTGACCGTTATCGCGCTGCTGCCGCTGCTGTTTACCCGGCCGATTGAAGCCTGGGCCAGTCACTTTTTTCCGACAATGGACACGTTCTACGCCAGCGCTTTCGGCTGGGCCGTCAAGCTCTGTCTGCTTGTCGTCGTGTGGCTATGCTACGTGCTGCTGCGCAACCTGTCGGAGCTGGATGCGACCGCAAGACCTACCAGCCGAAAAAGATGGGAGCAACGGGTTTACGGCTGGCCGTGGATGTGCTGGCTATCCCATCGGCTAGGGCCGGTTCCCGGCTCGCGCGAAGCAGAACGCATGACGCGGCTGCTCAAGGATACGGCCTCTCCCTTGCGTCTCGAATGGTTTTATGTGCAGCGGATCGTGACCGGGGCCGCTGCATTCTTGGCGGTATTGGGCTTGTTCGTGTCCTTGCATGCAGCAGAGCGGCATCAGGTGTTGTATGCGCCAGTAAAGCCGGGAACGCTGTTCGGGCAGTTGTCCCCGGAGGAGGAAACGAAGGCACGGGAAGCCTCCGCGCTGGATCGCAGGATGCTCGATCAATTGAAGGAGATGAGGCCGCGAAACGAAAATAGTGTCTTCAGCCTGCTGCGCAATGACCCGGCCGTACAAGTCAAGGAGGATCAGCTTCGAGAAACGGCGCGGCGGATTCTGGACAAGCTGGAGAAGCTGGAACAGCCTTTTCTGGCGTGGTGGGAAGCGTTTCTGGCTTGCGCTGCGGCGTGGGGCGGATACGCGCTGCCGGTCGGTATCAGGCTGTTCCAGCGGCGTATGCGGCGGATGGAGATGAAACACGAAGTGGATCAGTTGCAAGCCGTCATTGCCATGCTCGCCGGAATGGATCGGATGTCGGTGGAGCAGATTCTGATGTGGATGGAGCAGTTCGCGCAGGTCTTTAAGGAGCCGCTACAAGCGTGTCTGCTTCATTTTGAACAGGGCGAGGAGCAGGCGCTTGCGCAGCTCAAAGAGGATGCGCCGTTCCTGTCGTTTGTTCGGATCGTCGAAAAACTAGAGATGGCATCACAGCATTTGACAATCCGGCAGGCGTTCGATGATCTCGAAGCAGAGCAGGCGTTTGCGCGGGAGCAGCGCAAGCAGGAGTACGAGCAGTTAATTGAACAAAAGGCAGGGTGGGGCCGCTGGATTGGGTTTGCTCCCTTGATGACGCTGATATTCGGGTATTTGGTCATTCCGCTTGTCGTCGTCAGCCTGCACCAGATGACCGTGTACTACGATCAACTTAATCGCATCCAGTAGTCTGTGAAGACGTTTTCCCTTATCAACGGGAAGGCGTTTTTTATTTTCTATTTCAAAGGAGAGAATCAAACATGTCCAATGCACAAAAGGCGCTGGTAATGGCCGCAGGTATCTTCCTTGCCGTTGCACTGATTACACTGGCTGTCGTGTTGTTTATTACAGCCCAGGACTCGACCAAGGCGGCGCAAAGCAATTTCAGCAATATTCAAACGGAGCTTTCGCAAACGGCGTTTACAGTGTATGACAATACGACGCTTTCGGGAAGCCAAGTCGTCAACGCGCTGCGCAAGTTCCGCGATCAGGATCAATTCGGAATTCAAATTGTCACTGGCAAAAATCCAATCGGCCAATGGTACGGCAAGATTATCAATACTGGCGTTCCACTGGATAGCGTCACCTACGGCATGGTCGAAGGAGTCGCCCCCGGCCAGATCAGCCAAACTGTAGACGAGGCAGACATTAACTATGTGAATCCGAGCGGTAAATTTCGCGCTAATCTGGTGCTGGACAGCAGCAATGTCATTCGCGGCATCGTCTTCCGGCAGCAATAAGGCCGGATGAAGTTACGAAAGCGTCTAGCCTAAGCTGGGCGCTTTCGTCATGAAGGAGGTGTAGCGCATGGACTATGCGCCAAGAACAATGCTGGAGATGAGTGCAGCCTTGCTCATTTTTCTCATGGCCGCAGGCAGCGGTCTGGTGCTGTTTCAGACTGGCTCCTCACTTAATTCGCTCGCCTATGTGACCGGCCAATCGCAGGATCGCAACGTGCAACAAACTTATTTGCCACTCTCGGGAGACGGTGCGGTATCTGGCGCGGAAGTATTTCAAACGATTGCCCGACTGGAAGATGGCGATGCGAAAATCGTCGTTGACGGCGTTCGCTTCACGCCTTCGCTGGAACGGGAGCAGCTCACATCGGCAGGCATTCGACTACAAGGGCGTTATCTTCCCGCTTATGAACGGGATACTTCCGGCCACTTGCAGCGGCTGATACTCAGGAGTCTGCCATGAACAGTTTTATCAAAATTTTTGCCGTCCTTATCGCTGTCCTGCTGCTCTATCTCTACCCGCTCTCTGCCGCCTTTGACCAGCAGGACGATATTTCGGAACTGGTCGCCTTGCGCGCGACAACAATCTTCGTCGATGCGGTTCGGGATAAGGGTGGCATCTCGCCAACGATGTACAACGATTTCGTGACCGTGCTTGCAGCGACTGGCAATACCTTCGAGATCCAGATGGAGCATGACAGCAAGAAGTACGTGCCGATTTACGACGATCCGACACGACCTGAAACCTTTAAGGGCGGCTACGAGGTACAGTACGATGCGTTTTTCAATGCGCAGATCCTGCCGATCTTGTTCCCCGACAATCTGGCAACCAAGGATGACCCGAGTCGTCGCTACCTCATGCGCGCAGGAGACAGCTTCTCGGTGATCGTGCGTAATACGAACCGGACGGCTGGCACGTTGTTCTTCGATTTTCTGAACAATACGATCAGCCCGAATGAAAAAATCGTGATTCCGTATGGCGGGGTGGTGCGCAATGAAATGGATTGAATGGGCTATTGTCGGTGCATTGATCTTTTTACCCTTTGCAACGGTAAATCGGAATGAGACGGATATGTTGCGGCGGACGCTGCTGTCGGAGTTGCAATATGACGCTGCGCTGGATGCGGCGGTAGACGATGCTGCAAGACTGCTCGTCGTTAACGCAAGTCAGCAGCAGGAAGCGCAATATGGTTCCGCAAAGCGTGTCGCGTTGAATAAGGAAGAAGCGATCGCGACGTTCTACCGGACGCTGGACGCAGGCTTCGGCATTGCGGATGATCTGGTGACGCAAGGGGCATTGCATCGCTACATTCCCGCTGTCGTGATCGTCGGGTACGACGGCTTTTACGTCTATGCCGAGCAAGAATGGGCGGGAGCGGACGGGAAAGCCGTTATGAAACCAGCATGGGGGACAAAGAAGCCGTATGCGTATTCCGATTCGGCGGGAAACAGCCTGTCCTTTACGCTTGACCAGCAGGTGCTGGCCTATGATGCGGCCAGCCGAAGCTGGCATGAAGGCTTACGACAGGACATCCGGCAGCAAACGACGATTCCGCTTTTGCAGGATGCTGCGCTGTTCGAGCAGGTACGCCGAAGCACGATTGTCCGGGCGATCCAGGATGAGTTGGCCTACCAGATCAATCGATATAACGAAGAGGTCTCTCGAAACGGCATATCCTACACGTTCACCTTTCCTCTGATCTCCAACGAGGACTGGAACAATACGGTGGATGATGTCGGCGTTTTGGCCTTTGTACAGGGTATCCCGATGGGAACGAAGGTGTACAACAGCTATGCGCTTGGCGGGAGCCGCTTCGTGAAGCGTCCCACAATCATTGGGGCGAGGAAAGGCAGTATGAAGGTGTATTACCGCAGTTCCTGCGGCTACACCTATCCAGCCGAAGAAACGTTTGCCAGCGAGCAATCCGCCGCGCGCAAAGGATATATGCCGCTGCCATGTCCCGGTTCTGCCTTCTAGCCGGGACATGGCGATGACAAGCAAAGTAGAAGCAAAGGAGTTTAGCGATTATGTGGTTCCGACTATTGCTGGCGGCAACCGCTTTTTGGATTGCTGCCGGATTTACAAACCCTTCGGACGGGCAGCAATTGGTCATCAGCGGGAATAGCGGCCGGACCCATTCGGAGTTGGGCGCTTATGTCGAGAACATTGTCCCCGGCGATAAACGAGCGTGCACGGTTCATGTCACGAACCCGACGGATAAGGAAATAACAGCCTTGCTCTACGCGGCAGATGCCATGCCTGCGCTAGGCGGCAGCACGGATTTCGATTTCACCTTGCCGGGCGACCCAGATACCGGTTCGGCTGCGTGGTACACAACGCCGGATCAGAGGTTTACCCTGAAGGCTGGCGAGACGCAAAGCTTTACTATGGACATGCAGATACCTGAAAGTGTGAAGCCGGGTCAGTACGTGTCCGTCATCGGCGTCTACGACGATCATCAAAGAGAGAGGGAATCGGCAGATCGTAAAATCGGGCTGCGGGTCGTACTCAACTACAAGCTGGACGAAGCGAAGCATCCTGAAGCTATTCCGCATGCAGCCGTATATACGCTGGAGAACGGAAAGGCGAGCCTAACGATTTTGCTGGTTAATGAAGGCGGCAGTTTGTCCGAACCGGGGCTAACGGTGCGGATCAAAAGGCAGGACGATCCCGGCGAGCTTCTGTTTGAACGGGAATCAACCGTTAGCTCCATATACGCTGGCACGGTCGGACAATACTGGGCAGAGTTAGTCGGGCCGCTTTCTCCCGGTTCTTACGTGGCGGAGGTCAAGACCACGCTGGACGATCGTATAGAGCAGAAAGAATTAGCTTTTGAGGTAGACAGCGAGAACGGTTCCCCGCTTCATGAAGATTTCTTTGGCTTGCGCCCATCCTACATCTGCGGGGGCTTGCTACTGATTTTTGTCATCATCGTTGTTGTTCTGAGAAAAAGGGCATTACGCAAGAAGTAAGAGCGATCCTGTTTCCTGCGGAGGACAGTGGACAGGCAACAGAAACGGCACTATGATATAGGCAACAGCAGATTTTTCCAGTCCCACATATTTTCTCAAGGGAGTGAGGCATTTGAAAAGAAGGTTCGTATCCCTCCTCATTGTGGCACTATTCGGAAGTTTATTCGGTTTGACGGCAAGCGCGGCCAGCATACAGCCAACCTTTGTCAGCGTCGTCATGGACGGCAAAAAAATCTGGTTTCCCGACGCGCAGGCGTTTATTGATGGGAACGGACGGACGCTCGTCCCGGTGCGCTTTGTCGCCGAATCGCTCGGAGCCAAAGTCGGCTGGGAATCGAAAACACAGACGGTTCCGATTTCCCGTGGTGAGCAGTCGATCAAGCTAACGATAAACGAGCCTGTTGTACAAGTAGATGGTAAATCGGTCACTTTGGATACGAAAGCCATTCTCAGCGGTGGCCGGACATTCGTACCGCTTCGTTTCGTTAGCGAAGTGCTGGGCGCGACGGTGGATTGGGATAATCCGACAGACACCGTGTTTATCCATACGAGTGAAGATAGCGCGGCGCAATCCGACCAATGGGGCCGCTTGATTCGTACGACCAATCTGCCGAGGAATGCGAGCGATTATCCGTACATTCTTGCAGATGTTCCGAACGAAATGTATGAGATGGACTATCCGCATTCGTATCCCAAGGATAGCAGGGTATCTGCCGCTCTATACTCAACAATTCCTGAGTTCAATAAGCATAATGTAGGCATCTGGATGGGGCGGCTCAAAACATTCGGCGCACTCTGGCTAAACGTTGACTACAATACGATTGACGATGCGTGGGTGCAGGCAGTTTTTGCTACCAAAGTTCAAAGTTCCAATTCGGAATTAAAATATATCCAGCGGTATGTGGAATGGGTCAAAGAGAATAAAATCCAGATTGAAGGCTACCTAGATCCTGAGCCTTCTATGATCTACAAGGATGGGTTTGGAGACAATTTTGTACGTTCCAAGTTCAGGATTAAGTTTGTCTCTTATAAGGAAAGCAAGGACTTGCTCTATGATGAATGGTTCCCCAAAAAACAGGTACTTGAAAAAGGAGTTTGGTACGAAGGGTACACAGACATTGCCCTTTCCACCAACGTAGGCGGAGATTGGGGGAGTACACTCAAAGTGAGTCCAGGAGCAAGTTTATTCTACAATCATGTAATCCGAAAGGCGGTTTCGGAATAGATGACCAAAATCAATATTGTCCGAAAGACGTTGAGCGTGCTGCTGGCATGCTCTTTTTTATTCGGTTTCTTTCCAATTTTAGTGTCCGCATCTGCTCCCGACGTCAAGACTGAATTTGGCTCTATTAAATTCAAGATCACGAGTACAGCAGCAACTTCGTCAATCCGTTATAGGACGGTCGGCTGGACAGTGGGGCGTGACCAACTCTGCACGAGCACATCTCCCAAACAGTGTGGTGATCCGCGTAGCGGCAAGCATGCTTCGTTCTTGGATCAACAAGTGCGTCAAATTGATCAATACCCAAGTCCCCCAATTCCCGGCGAACCAGTCACGACCTTCTACGAAGTCAGTGAAGATGTAGTAACGGACGGCATGTGGCAAGCGGGCATGGGCGACATCAAGGACAACGACGACTTGTACCTGTACGCCATCATGGTGTCCATTGATGGCAATGGGAACGTGCGTAAAGGTCCGTTTTACACGCTAAACGAGATCAAAAACGCGGAACCTTGGGCACACGCGGATGATCTGGATGATTACTTTGGGATTCACGTTCCGTATCGCAGTGCGAATTTTCCCGTCGATGTCGTCGTGAAAACGGTAAGCGGAACGACCATTCAGCAGCCGGATGTCACCTTTCATAAGGGTGACTACAAAGTCGGCGAGACGATCAATCACGAGTTTCCTGCGACGATTGAGGATAACGGGAAAACGTACAGTATCGTCCGCTCCTACTTGTCGCCTAAGAAAGATTTAACGAAAAAGGACTATTTGCAAGAAAATCCTGAGACGAACCCCAAGGTGCAAACGCGGAGCTTCACGGTGGCGCTTGGCGGAACGGACGCGATTGCCGAATACGCCGAACATAATCCGGTGAAGGCGATCTATCAGAAGGAAGACGGCACCAAGCTGAAAGAAGTCGATAAAGGTGAATTTGCTACTGGAGATGAAGCGAATCACACCTTCGAGGCGAGCATCACACAAAACGGACAAACATATGAGATCATCCGCTCCTATATTACGAACAACAGCAAGCCTGACGAGAAGCAGTTCATACAGGAGAAAGGAGACGCGAAGCTGCGCGAGCGCTCCATTCTGGTAGGCTCTGGCGGCTCCAACTTTGTCGGGATTTACAAGGTGCCGTCTCCGGTCACGGTAACGTCCCGTATCAATGGACCGACCCAGGCTACATCTTCACAAACGAGCGTCGATGGAACGTTTAGCTTTGAGGTTAAGTCGCAAAGACCGCTCAAGTCTTACGAGATCACCCGCATCGAAAAAGCGACGTTGGCGACAGCAAGCGATAAAACCGGGACACTCAGCGGCACATCCGCCAGCAAGACGGTACCGATCCGCATTCCGCTATCTGGTTCCAGCGTCACCGTAAAAATAACAGTCGTTGCAACGGATGTGGACGGAAATACGGGCGATTCAACTGCGGATCATACCGTTCGAATTGGCGACGGCGACAATCCTCCGCAGTCGGGCGATGTACGACAGGCCGAAGCGATGGATGCCACGGCAACGGCCGTCATCAAGGCGGATTCGCGCGGCGCAGAACGCTTCGACGTGTTGAAGGGCATCCCTACCTCGGAGAGCCTTTATGTCAATGCAAGCGCCAAAGCGTATCTGTATCGAAATACGTTTACTGAAGTCAATGGAGCAAAAACATATCCGATAACGGTTAGTCGCACATACACGCTGCGATGGACAGAGTATGTTCCTGGCCCGCCGGATAGCGCAGGATTTTCGACCACGATTCCTGTACCTCGATCTGACACACAAACCGTAACTCAGAACTATAGCGTGGAACGGAAATACAACTATTGGCTGGTGGACCATCTGGAAGTGTACGGCTTACAAAAAGCGACGGTTACCAACTATGCGTTGCCTTCCGGTTCAGTGACGCTGCAAGCGAATGGCTACACACCGCCATCTGTTTCCGCTTCACATGATGCAGCCGTCACGTACCATATTACCGACCCGGTATATCGCAACGTTGTGCTTTCCGGTCAAACGGTGAATGGTGGTTCGAGTCGCCCCTCCGTTCCGACGGAGAACTGGACATCGGAAGCCGAAAAAGCAATCGGCAAAATCAAGGTGAAAAATGATACGGTCGTGTTTAATGGGCAAACGATCATGGACAATCGCGTTGTCGAGGAAACGGCACCCGCGCCCGGGGCCATTCCTGCTTCTCCCATGATCGGGCAGAATGTATTGTACGGTTCGGGTTTTGTCATTGACCCGAGCAAGATGAATAAGCCAAGCCAGCCAAGCGCAGGCACGATTGATTACACGCTGGTTAAGGGCATCGGCGGTGGTTCGAACCAGAGCTTCCCGATCAGTGGCATCAATCCGGTAACGGTGCATACGCCTGTCGTCAATCTGGCGACTGTATCCGACGATCAGGCGCACAATCAGAAAACGGTGCCGACAGCAGGACGTTCGGCGCTGATTCTGGATCGCCCTTTCACGGTTACCATTCCAACAAATGGGCCGCACCGGGACATCACCGGCTATGGCAACCGGGACTATGCCAAGTATATACGGGACAAGCAAGTAAGGTTCCCGTTTGATGTATATAAGGCCGATCACGCAACGTTGATTCCAAAGGAAACATGGGTATCCATTCCGGTAGGACAGCTTCAAACGACTTTTTATTTGCCCGTGTGGGTTGATGAAGGGAACTACGACGTGTTGTTCCGCACGTTTGCCGAGAACAGCCCGTCCTCCTTTATGTCGCAACCTAACGCCAACCTGGACTTGGCGAACCATGTAGCGACACAGGCCGTGCCGATCGAGGTGATTGGCCGATTGTTCGACTTCCGGATTACCGATATTGCCGACTTCAATTGGGAAACGGTGTTCCGGACGGCGAAGGGTAGCGCAGTGCCGACCGGAAACAGCTATTGGGTGGGCACCAAAGGGATCGACGGCGCGCTGCGCGGCAATACCGCTCCATTCGTGCTGCCGATCCGACCGGGCAGTCATCCGGAAATCGGTAAGAAAAATATCGTGGTCAAAACGGGCTATCACTTCAAATTTGAAGTCAAAACGATTGGCAATATGTTCGGCGCGGGCGACGGCGTGAAGATTTCGCCGACCTTTTATTTTGTCGACAAGCAAGGCAAGAACCGGCAGCAGGTGGATCTCTACTACCATTCAGGCAACAGGCGGTTTATTCGGATTGGCTCATCAGAGGATACCGAGAAGCGACTCCTCATACTGGATACCCGTCTTCGTAATGTGTCGCAGCAGGAGCTAACGAACACAGCCAGCTCGCTCTGGAAGCTGAACGGCTCCTCAGGCAATCAGGCGTCGTATATTCAGCAAGCTATGAAGGATGCCGAGCAAAAACAGATTTATGTGGGTGGTTACGATGCGATGTTGTTGCCTTCGCAGCTTCGGACGTTTATCAGCAGCATGAAGGTACCGTCCGGTATTGATCCTGCGAGAGCCAATGCCTCGGTGCAGCGCTGGTTTGGCGAATACAGTCTTCCCGCTGCTCCTTATGCCGTACCAGTCGGGACGAATCTAGCCGAGTACGGACGCACCCACCGACTGGACGACAATGCGCCGATCTTCCTGCGGGATGGCTATATTGTGGTCAATTTCAACATCGAAACCATTCGCAACAAGGATATCAGTCATCCGCATCTGCAGTACAAAAATGCGCCGCTGGACAATCAGTGGCAGATGGAGGGCTACCAGCGCAGCTTTGTCGATCCTTACGGGGCGGCGTTCGCTCTGTTGGATGGTGACGTTGTGTTTTATCATGCGGATTTGTCCAGCTACGATGATTTTGGTACGGGTGGTACCCACTAATAACAGCTTACCATCTGGGAGGAAGAGATCATGATTGAGAAGCTGACGATTGCCCCATCTGAGGATGAGGTTTATTTTTATTCCGCCTCCATCGAGAAGGATACAGAGCGCGATTGTATCGGATATGTTCGCGGTGATTTCGGCAAAGCTGGGGAGGCATTCTGGGCGACCTGGTTCGAGCATATCTCATCGTTAAGAACTCCTGACTTTCGGGAGGAGCTTGGAGTGGTCATTCAAGCGTTGTCGGAACAGGGGCTGCTTCAAAACCGTAGTGGCATGCACGATTTTTGTATGAAACATCCAGCAGCTCGTCTCCCAAATGCGCGGCACAGCGATGTCTATGGTTTTTGTTTACAGACAGCAAAACATCGTTACTATTTGCGATGCTTTCCGCATGCCGGCGATTATAACTTTTACTTGTATTGTTATGCCCGTCCTGAAAGCCTGATAGAACAAACTCGAGCGCAACCTTCCATTTCCGCCCCACCCAAGAAAAAGCCGGAGACGGAACGATAGGAGGATATACGTCTATGAATGATCTCGCCCGTTATCGGTTATTGGCCGAGGTATCGATTCCCCCTGCTGCGAAGCTGCTGTACAGCTATTTGCTAGACCGTGCGGGCGGACGAAATGGCACCGTATTGCTTTCGTCCAGACGGCTTGCTGCAGAGGTGGGGCTTTCCTCTTCTGCTGTACGTCGGAACCTGCACCGCTTACAAGAGGACGGATTCATTCGGATTACTGCTCGTTATTCGGAGGAAGGCATTCAATTGACGAACCAAATTACCTTCGTATGAGGAGGTGCAACCGTTGACAGCAAAGCTACAGCGAATGGCAGAGCTTGCCGCTAGTACGGCCCGTGCGGTTTCGAATCACCCCGAACGATGGGCAGATTTTTTACGGGCGGCGGCTTGGAACTACAAGTATCCGTTTCAGGATCAGCTATTGATCTACGCGCAGCGTCCAGATGCGACAGCTTGCGCGGCGATTGAAGTTTGGAACAAGCGATTAGACCGCTGGGTTAAGCGCGGTGCAAAAGGCATCGCGCTCATTGAAGATCGGGGCAGTCAGTTTGGACTGCGTCATGTCTTCGATGTGTCCGATACGCAGAGCCGAACAAGGCAATCCGTTTCCCTATGGCGTATAGAGGAAGCAGATGCGGAGGCTGTCATTGAAACGCTGGAAAATGCGTTTGGCAGTGAATCGGGACAGCGGATGGAATTGGCTGACACGTTGTTGTCCGCTGCCCGTAACGCGGTGGAGGATCATAGCGCCGATTACGTTCGGATGCTACTGAACGACCGAGACAACAGCATACTGGAAGAACTGGATGTGCCGCATGTGGAGCTGCTGTTCAGAGAAGCTGCCCAGCATGCGGTCGCTTTTATGGCGTTGACACGCTGTGGTCTGGATCCGTCTCATTATATCAGCGTTGACGATCTGTCCGGCGTCAGTTACTTCAATACGCTTCCTTCGCTGTCTCATTTGGGCGCGGCGATCAGCGACGTAGCGGAAACGATGCTGCGCGAGATTGAATCCACCGTTCGGGCGAAACACCGTGATGAGCAGAGAACAAGTGAGCGTTCAGAATTTCATACAGTTGCACGTTCAGATACCTTGCCGCACAATGAAGCCAATACAAGCGAAAGGGTGATCGCGCATGGAACTGACCTACACGGAGAGCGGGGAATATCTGCTGCCCGACCTGGAGAAACCCGAAACCATGAGCATCGGGAAATATGGGATGTTGCGCAAGACGTTTCTCAGGGAACAACGGAAGGGAACCTACGCCCATCTGATGCTGTCGGAGCAGTTGACTCCGCATCTGGCGGACATCGACAACGCAGCGAGGGAGCAGATGGACCTGATGATGCAGGAGATGACCCGGCAGAACCCAGCCCCGGACAAGGCGACCGATCCGATGGGCTGGACGGGTCACATGAACAGCCTGAAACAACAGGCGGAGGAACTGATTCTCATGGAACTGATCTATCGTTAATCTGGTATGACCGCTCAACGGAGGACAGGAGTCTTCCGTTTTTTCATGACTCGGCAACGATCAATAATATGCTTCGTGCCGCGCCGCTGTCGGAGAGTAAGGCAGAGATCGAGGCTTTTTTCGAAGGGCAGGCGGAGAATCACGAACGAACCTTATATGTACGCAGCTTGTTTCCTCTAGGCGTAACGGAGTTATCGCTAGAGGAAGGTGTAGAAGCTGGGTTTGAACCGTACCAGAATGTACTACATCTTTGGTCAGGTACGGCGGATGAGCGCACGTCGCAGAGCTTTTACGATTGGGGTGTCATCGTCGGGCATATCGCCAGCATGATTATCCTTAACGAGTTTGATCCGGCTCGAAGGTCGCTGCCCTCCATTCAGCAACAAACCATATGGATGGAACAAGCGGAAAGCGAACGTGCCTCCGCTTTTTCATTGCCACAAGCGGTGATCGATGCCATTCTGCAAGGTGGAAGTGGCATTGAGAACGGTAAGCTTCGCATTGCGCTCTTTATCGAGCAGTCGTTATCTGCGAAAGAAAACGCGGACTTTTTGAAACAGGAGTATGGCACAGGTGGGCGTCTCCCTGCTCTGACCGGCACCGATATTCATGAAAATCACGATAGTAAGGGAATTACGCTGACACGCGGTTCCATTATGAACCCCGATGTTCAGATGGTGTTGCCGTGGATCAAGGTGCAGAAGCGTATTGGCGAGTTGATAGCCGCAGGTCGCTACCTGAACCGTCAGGAAAAAGAACGACTGCCCGCCTATGCGGAGCAGCAGGAGGAGCGGCGCAGACAACGAGAGTCGGAAAGGATGAGGAACAATGAGCCGCTATCCGAAGGGCAGTTGGATGAATCACAGCTAGATGAAGCAGAGCAAACGAAGCCGCTGGATCGGGTACATGCGCACTATGCCTATACCGAAGGTAGTAGAATCTTAATCGGTGCGGATGAACACGAAATTGTGCAATTGGAGTCGCGAAAGGTTGTACTGCAGGACATTCAATTTCCGTTGTTCCTACAGGAAATGAATCGCCGGGATTTTGAACGCATGCTGCGTGAGAATCCGCTGAACGATCATCTGATTTCTGGTCAGCGGGAAATGGTGTCGGAAGAAGCCGAATGGGATACGGAGCCGGTGGACGAACCGGAGCAAGCGGAACGATCAACGGATAAGGGCGAGGTTCCCGCTCTTCCTGCCGCTGTCCCCGAGCTTCGGCGCGACTTGGCTCCGGTTAACAACTATCGCATTTTAGATAACGAATTGGGACATGGCGGTGCGAAAACCAAGTACAAATGGAATGTTGAAGCAATCCGTCTGCTCGGGCAAATCGAGAAGGATAACCGTCAGGCGACAGCGGACGAGCAGAGCGTGTTGGCCCGTTATGTAGGCTGGGGCGGGGTTCCACAGGCGTTTGATGATGCGAATTCGCAATGGGGTGCAGAATATTCGGGGCTGCAAGAGTTGCTGGACCCGGAGGCGTATGCGTCTGCGCGTGCCTCCACATTAAATGCCCATTACACCTCTCCGACTGTCATTAAGGCGATGTACGAATGCCTGGAGGGGATGGGCTTTCGCAGCGGTAATATTTTGGAGCCGTCTTGTGGTATCGGTAATTTCTTCGGGCTCGTGCCGGAAACGTTCCAAGATTCGCGGCTATTTGGCGTGGAGCTAGACAGCATTACGGGGCGTATTGCCAAGCAGCTTTATCCGCAGGCATCGATTGTGGTTAGTGGCTACGAACAGACGAATTTGCCGGACAGCTTTTTCGACCTTGCGGTTGGGAACATCCCGTTCGGCGGCTACGGTGTCGCTGACAAAAAATACGATAAACACAAGTTTCTGATTCACGACTACTTCTTTGCGAAGACGCTGGATAAGGTTCGTCCGGGCGGCATTGTCGCCTTCATCACGTCGAAAGGCACAATGGACAAGCAAAACCCAGCCGTCCGCAAATACATCGCGGAGCGAGCCGCGCTGCTCGGCGCGGTGCGCCTGCCGAGCAATGCGTTTCTCGCGAATGCTGGAACCGAAGTGACTGCTGACATTTTGTTTTTGCAAAAACGGGATCGCATGATGGCGGTAAGCGAGCAATCGGAGGAATGGCTCTCGCTCGGCGTTACGAGTGATGGCGTACCGGTGAATAGCTACTTTGCTGCCCGCCCGGATATGGTGCTTGGCACGATGGCCTTTGACGGCCGGATGTACGGCAATCAGCAGGAGACAACTTGTCGGCCCGATCCCGACGCTTCTTTGGAGGAGCTGCTTGGCGAAGCACTCGCCAATATTCACGCCGAATGGGTGGAGCTGGAACGTGACGATCAGCCTGAGGAGGAGGAACCCTCCTTGCCTGCCGATCCGTCCGTTCGAAATTTTAGCTTTGCGTTGGTCGAAGGACGCGTCTATTTTCGGGAAAACAGCCGAATGCGACCGGTTGAAACCTCGACCACTGCGGCGGGCCGCATCAAGGGCATGATACAGCTTCGAGACACGGTTCGTGAGCTCATTGAATATCAGACCGAGGATTACAGCGACGAGATGATTCAAGAACAGCAACGTAAGCTGAACACGCAATATGAACGATTCACTGCACAATACGGCCTGATTAACAGTCGTGCCAATAGCCTCGCCTTTTCGGATGACAGCTCGTACTTCCTTCTATGTTCACTGGAGGTCATAGATGAGGATGGACGGTTGCTGCGCAAGGCAGATATGTTCACGAAGCGTACCATTCGGCAACGAACCAACATTAACCAGGTGGATACGGCTTCAGAGGCGTTGGCAGTTTCCATAGGTACGAAAGCTCGCGTTGATCTGACATATATGGCAGAGTTGACCGAGCTCACACAGGAACAGCTTGTGCAGGAGCTTCGCGGAGTGATCTTCCCGAATCCTGAAAGTCTGGACGCAGAAGGTCAACCGATTTACGAAACAGCAGATGCGTACCTATCTGGCAATGTCCGTGAAAAGCTGCGCGTTGCCAAACAATTCGTCGCTTATGAAGCTGACCGTTACAGTGAAAACGTCAATGCGCTGGAAAGTGTGCAACCAAAGGATTTGGATGCCTCGGAAATTGATGTTCGGCTAGGCGCAACCTGGCTGCCGCCGGAAGTTATTCGGGCATTCATTTTTGAGCTGGTAGATACTCCGTACATGTACCAGTCCTACATCAACGTGATGTATTCCGGCTACACAGCAGCCTGGAACGTCAAGGGCAAAAGCGATGACCGCAGTAGCAATATCAAGGCCAATGTCACTTTCGGTACGAATCGCATCAATGCGTACAAAATTCTCGAAGACACGCTGAATCTCCGGGATGTGCGGATTTTCGATACGGCCGTTGAGAATGGTGTAGAAAAGCGCGTACTGAACAAGCAGGAAACGGCTATTGCACAGCAAAAGCAGGAAGCTATGAAGGAAGCGTTTCGGGACTGGATATGGCAAGATCCGCAGCGCCGGGAGCAGCTCACGCGATTGTACAATGATCGGTTCAATTCCATCCGTCCTCGCGAATATGATGGAAGTCATATTCGCTTCACCGGGATGAACCCGGAAATTCGGTTGAGGCAGCATCAGGTCAACGCAGTTGCCCGAACACTCTACGGCGGCAATTCCTTGTTCGCCCATTGCGTTGGCGCGGGCAAAACCTTTGCGATGACCGCCGCAGCGATGGAAAGCAAGCATCTAGGCTTATGCAGTAAAAGCATGCTGGTCGTACCCAATCATCTGACCGAGCAATGGGCGGCAGAGTTTTTGCAGCTTTATCCTTCCGCGAATGTGCTGGTCGCGACCAAAAAGGACTTTGAAACAAAGAACCGGAAGACGTTTTGCGCTCGGATCGCTACCGGCGATTACGATGCCATTATTATTGGCCACTCGCAGTTTGAAAAAATTCCGATCTCGACGGAGCGCCAGCGGCAGCAATTGTTCGAGCAAATTGCCGAGATTACAAGCGGTATCCGTGAGCTAAAGGAAGCCAAAGGCGAGCGGTACGCCATCAAGCAGTTGGAAAAAACCAAGAAGACGCTGCAGGTCAAGCTGGAGAAACTGAATGACACGAGCCGTAAGGATGATGTGGTCACCTTTGAGGAACTCGGCATCGATCGCTTGTTCGTTGATGAAGCGGACTCGTATAAAAATCTGTTTCTTTACACGAAAATGCGCAACGTCGCTGGACTGTCGCAGACGGAGGCGCAAAAATCGTCGGACATGTTTGCCAAGTGTCGTTATCTTGACGAATTGACCGAGGGCAGGGGCATTATTTTTGCCACGGGTACGCCGATCTCCAACTCCATCACTGAGATGTATACGATGCAGCGCTACTTGCAATACGAGCGGCTGCGAGGGCAAGGCTTGCAGCATTTTGATGCATGGGCTTCAACATTTGGGGAGACGGTCACGGCGATTGAGCTTGCACCGGAAGGAACGGGCTATCGGGCGAAAACCCGGTTTGCCCGTTTTTACAATTTACCGGAGCTAATGAACGTCTTTAAGGAAGTGGCGGACATTCAGACGGCGGATATGCTTCAACTTCCGGTTCCGAAAGCCCACTTCCACAACGTCGCTGTGCCGCCAAGTGAATTTCAGCGCGAGATGGTTTCTGAACTTGCTCATCGCGCCGAGCAGGTCCGAGCGAAGCAAGTAGAACCGAACGAAGACAACATGCTCAAGATCACCAACGACGGACGGAAGCTGGCCCTCGATCAACGGCTTACAAACGCAATGCTTCCCGATGACGAAGGCAGCAAGGTAAGCGCCTGTGCGGATAACGTCTATCGGCAATGGGCAGACAGCCAGGAGCAGCGACTCTCGCAACTGGTCTTTTGCGATTTATCCATTCCGAAACAGGACGGCTCGTTTAACGTGTACGACGAGCTACGGCGCAAAATGACAGAGAAAGGCGTTCCATCTGAGGAGATCGCCTTCATTCATGAGGCCAACACGGAGGTGAAGAAGAAGGAACTGTTTGCTAAAGTACGATCGGGGCAGATTCGGGTTCTGCTTGGATCGACCTTCAAAATGGGCGCAGGGACGAACGTACAAACGAAGCTGATTGCGCTGCACGACCTGGACTGTCCATGGCGTCCGCGCGACCTCGAGCAGCGTAGTGGACGGATTATCCGCCAAGGCAATCAGAACAGCGAGGTTCACATCTACCGTTATGTAACAGAGAACACGTTCGACGCTTATTTGTATCAGACGCTAGAAAACAAGCAACGGTTCATCTCGCAGATCATGACCAGTAAATCGCCGGTGCGTTCTGCTGAAGATATCGACGAGACGGCACTTTCCTACGCCGAGGTCAAAGCGCTGGCGACCGGCAATCCGTACATCAAGGAAAAGATGGATCTCGACATCCAGGTATCCAAACTAAAGCTACTCAAGGCGAATCATCTAAGCCAGCGTTATGCGTTGGAGGATCGGCTGCTCAAAATGCTGCCGCAACAAATCAAGTCTACGGAGGAACGCATTGCTGGGTATGAGCAGGACGTGGCCTTGTTCATGCGTGCTCAAGCATCGGAAAAGGATAGCAACGACGATTCCCGTTTTCCCGGTATGACCATCAAAGACTACACATACTCGGAGCGTACTGCGGCAGGCACAGCTCTGCTGGAAGCCTGCAAGGGCATGACCTCTCCCGATCCGCAGGAAGCAGGCAGCTACATGGGCTTTTCCTTATGGCTATCTTTTGATAGCTTCATGAAGGAATACAAGGCGACGCTGCGCGGTACATTGGGCCATACGATTACGTTAGGACCGGATGCTGGTGGCAATATGACTCGAATAAACAATACATTATCGGATTTGCCGAATAAGCTCGCTTATTGCCGTGACCAACTCGGAACACTCAAGCAGCAAATGGCAACAGCAAAGGAGCAGATCGAGGCTCCGTTCAAACAGGAACAGGAACTGCAAACCAAGTCTGCGCGGTTAGCGGAACTGAATGCTTTGCTGAACATGGATAAAAGGGAAAACGAAGCGGTGGACAGCGTGTCGGATGAGGAACCTGAAGCACCCGAACGGCGGGTTACGAACCGGGAGCGATAACTGCAATGGAACGTTAAAAAACGAAACGGACTCCGGCTTTTGGGGTCCTTTTCGCATTTCTGGAGGAACGCAAATGTTGTATGCCATCCCAAGCGGCGGATGCTTTTGTCCGATTCTACCACCTACTTGTTACGGAAGCAGCCTGACTAAGGAGGGGGAAACTGTGCTCTCATTGGAATTGATTTCAAAGGGGAAGAATGGATTTGGCGACACATATTATTACATTCGTGATTCGAAAGGGGTTACTTGTCAAGTTTTCGAAGGCGAATTAGATGGATTCATGAAAAAGAATGGCGCTACGGGGTTGAAGAGAGGCAGAGCTTATCCATACCCCAAAAAGCGGGGGATGGAACGATGAGTTATGTCACCAAAGAACAAATCGAACGTGCAAAACAGCTGGACCTGCTCACATACCTGCAATGTTTTGAGACCTATGAACTGGTGCGGTGCTCACGCAATACTTATTCGACTCGAACCCACGACAGCCTCAAGATCTCCAACGGGAAGTGGTTCTGGTGGTCAAGAGGGATTGGCGGACGCTCGGCGCTGGATTATCTCATTAAGGTGCGGGGTTTGTCGTTTCCCGATGCTGTATTGCAAATTGACGGAAATTCACCTGTCCAAATACCTTCGACTGCATGCGCCGTTCAGCAGGATTTATCACCCGCACAGTTGGAGCTTCCCGAACCGTATGAGACTTCGAATCGCGTCGTTGCTTATCTTAGCAAACGCGGCATTTCCCGCGACGTAATCGACTTTTGTCTCGACTCGGGGCGACTTTACGAAAGCCGAATGTATCATAATGCGGTATTTGTGGGATTTGATTTGGCGGGTACCCCGCGCTACGCAGCGATACGAGGGACAACGAAGACTCGATATATGGGTGAAGCGCCGGGCAGCGATAAACGGTATTCGTTCGCTATACCAGCCGACGGAAACAGCGCTGAACTGCACGTATTTGAAAGTGCAATTGACCTGTTATCATACTGTAGTTTTACGGCAATTTCCGGGAAGGACTGGCGGCAGTCACATCAATTGTCGCTGGCCGGGGTATACAGCCCAAAAGATAAAAAGGATGAAGGTATTGCATCGGCTGCGCTCACCGACTATTTGCAAAGCTACCCGGAAGTAAAGCGCCTGGTGCTTCATTTGGACAACGACAACCCGGGCCGCTCAGCAGTATCCATGATTCAGCAACTACTTAGCCAAACTTACGAGATTTTCGATGAACCGCCAGTCAGGAAAGACGTTAACGACGACCTTAGGAATTATAGAAAACTACGTGAAGAACTGACTCGATAACATTACTCGGCATTTCGTCTTGTCGATGCCCTTTCCTTTTTCCCGGCAGGTTTCTTTCAGGGCAACGGGAGACGAATGTCTCGTGTTGCAGCAAGCACTGAATTTGGTCTCCCAAATTCGCTTGTTAGGGGCAAACCCCTAATACCCCTACCTCAACAGCACGCTGTTTTATCAAGAATATAGGTTCAACAATGATCGGTATTTTTCAGAAACAGCAGAAACCATTCAGCTATTTCATGCGGGCCATTTCCTTTGAAGAAAGAAGTGAACATGATGAGAAGACGAGCGATTCGGATTCAGGTATGGGTGAACCATACTGAAAACGCAAAACTCCAAGCGAGTGCGAAGACATCGGGACTTTCACAGGAAGGTTATATTCGCTCCTTGATTAACGGCTATGTCCCGAAGGCGATGCCGCCAACGGACTATTTCGCTATGATGCGCGAACTTCATGCCATCGGCAATAACCTTAACCAACTCGCAGCGAAGGCTCATGCGACAGGTCATTTGGATCGGGCGTCTTTTCAGCAGGAAGCAGACCACTTACGCCGTGCTGTCCAGCAGATTCAACAAGCCGTGACAGCACCTGAGCCAAGAACCGAGCCGCAAGGAAATCCGAACGTACATCCACCGTAAAGGGGACAGCGTACATGGCGACAACCGCAATATGGGACGTTACAGACCGCCTCAAGCGTGTGCTGGATTACGCCACCAATCCTGATAAGACCGATCAAGCGCGTGTAGCGCAGGATGATTTACAGCAGGTGCTCGCTTATACCAGCGCGGATGCCAAAACGGAAAAACAGCTTTACGTGAGCGGAATCAATTGCGATCCTCTTACCGCCTACGAACAAATGCAGCGTACCAAACGACAATATCAAAAGACCGATGGCATTGTAGCTTTTCACGGGTACCAGGCGTTTGCACCGGGCGAAACGACGCCGGAAATGGCACATGCCATTGGCGTCAAACTGGCGCGGGAGCTATGGGGGGAACGCTTTGAAGTCGTGGTATCAACCCATTTGGACAAGGAGCATTTGCACAATCACTTCGTCTTAAACTCGGTGTCGTTTCTGGATGGTAAACGCTATTACGATAACAAAGCCTCTTACGCGCTGATGCGGCAAACATCCGATCGACTTTGCCGGGAGCATACCTTATCGGTCATCGAGCAGCCGGAACCGGGCAAGGCCAAGCATTACGGCGAGTGGCGAGCGGAACAGGAAAACAAACCGACCTGGCGCGGCTTGATTCGCGAGGACATCGCCGCCGCTATCGCCGCTGCCATGACGATGACGCAATTCTTCGCGATCCTTCAGAAGCAGGGTTATGAAATGAAGTCGAACGTCAAGCATTTGGCGGTACGCCCGCCGGGCAAAGAGCGGTTTGTTCGATTGCGCAGTCTTGGCGACGAATACACGGAGTCTGCGATAAAAGAGCGTATTCTGCAAAACCAGTTACCGCAGCGTCAGCCACCGTTGCCGTTGCCGCGGCGCAGGCGAGCCGTCATCGTTCGCAGAACCCTGCACATCGGACGTAGATTTAGCGGTCTGCAAGCCTTGTATCTGCGTTACCTATTCAAGATGGGGATTCTGCCCCATTCCCGCGCGTCCTTCAAACGGACGTCTTTTTTATTGCGCGAAGACTTGCGGCATCTGACGGCCATTACGGAGCAGACCAGGCTGCTGTGTCGTCACGGCATTTCCAGCAAAGCACAATTGTTGGCTTACCACGCTGAGCTGCAAACAGAATTGCGGCAAGGATACGGCTCCCGCAAAATGCTGTACAACCGGCTTCGCCGCTGCCAGCATCCTGAGCAAATCGAATCGTACAAGTCGCAAATTGCCGAACTTTCCCGTCAGCTTGCGAAGCTCCGAAAGGAGGTGAGGCTTTGTACGGGCATTCTTGCCCGATCCAACGAACTGGCAAACAAGCTGCAACGTAACGAGGAAGACCAATCGACACGAAGGGAGGCCAATGTCCATGAGCAGCGGAACCGAAGCGGCCGATCAGGTCGTCAGCATGAGTCTTCGTGGCATTGAGGTCATGGCGAAAATCTCCGGCGAAGGCGCGAAGCATCTGGCCGTTTATTTGTTCGCCGCCCTGCAAGGGCAAAAACGAACAAGAGGCCGCATTCGCCTGGAAAGCTTGCTGCGCAGCGGCAAGGAGCTGAAGGTGTTTGCAGTACGAAATGAAGACTTGCCGACTTTTTGCAAAGAAGCGAAGCGGTACGGTGTCCTCTATTGCGCGCTGCGTGACAAGAAAAATGTGGACGGGCTTTGCGATGTCATGGTGCGGGCCGAGGATGCGTCCAAGATCAACCGAATCGTTGAACGCTTCAAGCTGGCGACCGTAGATACGGCCAGCATCAAGCAGGAGATTGTGAAGTCCCGCAGCGAGAAGCAGTCGGACGAGCGTAAAGGAGCGGCGCAACCACCAGAGCAACATGCCGTAACACCCGAAGAAGGAACCAGCGAGCCTCCAGCTTCAAACGAGGGCGCGGCAGTCAGTGAGGATTTTTTGGACGATCTGTTGGGAAAGCCCGAGCCGGCGGCGGAGGTTCAGCCGGTAAACGTGCAGCAGGGAGCCAATCAACCGGCGGCCGAGGCGTGGGAGGTCGAGCGAACGGAACCGGAGCGTCCGCTTCCCCTCCCGCCGACACAGGAGGAGAGGACAACGGAACCATCCTCTCCGTCCGCGCCTACCTCCGAGCGCAGCGCGGCATACGAAAGGGTTACGATTGACCCTGAAAAGCCGAAGGAAAAAGTGTCCGTCCGCCAATTGCTGCGTGAAATTCGGGAGGAAAACCGGGCGGCAGAGAGCAGACGGCGGAAGCAGGTGCAGGAACCGTCGTTGCCTAAGCGCAGAGATCGCGGGAAGTCGGCGTCCGGCAGTAAAGCATCCGTTCCGATGGCCGGGAGTCGAAAGCGAGGGAAATCGAAATGAGCGAACTGGACGAGTTATTCCAGCCCCAAGTCACGACGGCCTCCGGTCAGCGTGAGCAGCCGTTCGACAAAGAAGCATGGGCGCAAAAAAAGCAAGAACTGCGGCAGTGGACGTATGAGACGATTGATACTGCCACAGCCGACATTGCGCAAAACGGCGAACAATTTCAGCATTATCTGGACGTACAAAGCCGTTTTGATCTCTACAGCGTCGCGAATGCGCTGCTTATTCTCGCGCAGCGCCCGGATGCCACTCGCATTGCTGATTTTGATAGCTGGAAAGAACAAGGCGTCTATATCCGTCGCAAGGAAACCGGCCTCTACATCTTGGAGCCAGGCGAGGAATACAAGCGGGAAGATGGGAGTACCGCAATCAGCTACAACCCCAAGAAGATGTTCGATGTTGCGCAAACAACCGCACCGAAAAAGGAATCGCCGATCTACCCGGATGACCGCACGCGCATCAAGGCATTGATGGACCGGTCACCTATTCCGATTACGATTGGAGATAGCTTGCCTGCGGAGGTTCATGCGCTTTATCAGCCGGATACGCGAAGCATCGTGATACGTCGCGGACTTGGGGCTGGTGACATTTTTCGGGCGCTCGCACAGGAGCTGGCGCATGCGGAGATTGATCGCGGCCATAACGACTACAGCCGTTCACATTACAATTTTCAAGCTTACTGTGCTGCGTATATGCTTTGCAAAAAGTTCGGCGTCGAGACGGCTACTTTCCGCTTCGGCCGGGTTCACGAACGGCTCAAGGAGTTGGAGCCGCAGCATATTCGCGCCGAGCTGACGGTGATGAAGGATGCGGCACACGACATATCCCGTCGAATGCACCGTATGCTGGCCCAGCAGCGACAGCAGCAACAGCAGCAACAGAATCGCAGCGATTCCACCACCCGCTAGTCGTGGCATGAATCTGCTTTTCATTTTTCCGTTGGGAGGAGTGGCGATGAAAGAGGAAGAACGCATCCTGAGAATGGATCATTACGAGCATGGCATTGTCATCAACGCCTTAAATGCGCTCCGCAACGACTTGATCGGCCAGCAGCGGCCGACCGATCCTGTTGACGATTTACTGCTCAAAGCGATTGACGCTCCCTATCAAAAAATAAAGCGCCGGAGTCATCATGCGGCGCGCTGAAACCGCAAGGAGTAATCTTTTACTCTTTGCGGTTTTTTTTATTCCGGTCGTGTGGGCGGCGCTGCTTGCCGCCCCTGCTTTGTCAAAGGGATTACCTGCACTTCTGCTGCATCTCAGCGAAGCGATTAACCATCCCTTCCAGATTCAATGGGTCGAGGATACGCCGCGAAGCTTGTTGCTGTTCACGCTGACTTATGGGATTTCGGTCGGCATCTACTTGGCGTCGCCGCGCAATTATCGGCGGCGCGAAGAACACGGCAGCGCAAGATGGGGCAAGGCCAGACGGATTAATGCCAAGTACCGCGACAAGCAACCTGAACAAAACAAAATTTTGACGCAGCAGGTACGAATCGGCTTGGACGGCCGCAAGCATCGCCGGAACTTGAATGTCCTTGTCGTGGGAGGTTCCGGGTCTGGGAAAACAAGGTTTTACGCCAAGCCGAATGTCATGCAGGCGCATACGTCCTTTGTTGTGCTCGATCCAAAGGGCGAGATTTTGCGCGATACCGGGCATCTGCTCAAGTCCAAAGGCTACGACATCAAGGTGCTGGACCTCATCAATCCGCACCGTTCGCATGGCTACAATCCTTTCGCCTATTTGCAAGACGACAAGGATGTTCTCAAGCTGGTCACCAATCTGATCCGCAATACGACACCGAAGGGCAGCAATACCAACGATCCCTTTTGGGAGCGATCCGAGACCGCCTTGCTGGAAGCGCTCGTGCTATACCTCCTATATGAAGCACCGCCCGAGGAGCAAAACTTCCCAATGGTCATGGAAATGATCGCGGCTGCGGAGGTGCGGGAGGAGGACGAAACGTACCAAAGCCCGTTCGATGAACTATTCGAGCGGCTGGCAATGCGCGATCCGGAACACCTTGCCGTCAAGCAGTACAACATTTTCAAGCTGGCGGCGGGCAAGACGGCCAAGTCCATTTTAATTGGCCTCGGCGTTCGATTGGAGAAGTTCAATTTGCATACGATTGCGGGGATGAGCATGGTCGACGAAATGGAATTGCCCGTTATGGGGGAGAAGAAGACGGCGATGTTTGCCGTCATTCCCGATAACGACAGCAGCTTCAACTTCATTGTCGGCATGCTCTACACGCAGCTTTTTCAATGCTTGATGTACGAGGCGGACTATCGGCATGGCGGACGCCTGCCGGTTCATGTTCACTTTGTCATGGACGAGTTCGCCAATGTAGCGCTTCCCGACGAATTTGACAAGCTGCTCTCCACGATGCGCAGCCGGGAAATTTCCGTTTCTATCATTTTGCAAAATTTAGCGCAACTCAAGGCGCTGTACAAGGATGCGTGGGAATCGATTGTGGGCAACTGCGACGAATTTTTGTACTTGGGCGGCAACGAACAGTCTACCCACAAATACGTCTCGGAGCTGCTTGGCAAGGAAACGATTGATACCAATACCTACGGCCAGAGCAAGGGGAGAAACGGCAGCTACTCGATCAACTACCAGCAATCAGGCCGCGAATTGCTCACACCAGACGAGGTGAGGTTGCTGGATAACCGCTTTTGCTTACTCTTTATCCGTGGCGAACATCCAGTCCAGGACGACAAATATGATTTGCTCAGGCATCCTCATGTCTCGCTCACGACGGATGGTAACGGTCTTCCCTATCAGCATGGCGGCACGGATCACGCTTTGGACTGGCAATCCGTGTTCCTTCATGCAGACGGGGATTATGAGCTTCTTTCGGAAGAAGAAGTAGAGTCGTTATTTTTACGAAGGGAATGATGAACTTGAAAATGAAAACGAAACGGCTACTGGCCCTGTACATCGTGCTAATCTTAACGGGAACTGTATTCGTCTCCACTGCTTATGCAGAGGGCGACCCGATGACGACAGTCAACAATCTGTCTACTTTTATCTTCGGTTTAATCCGTGCGATTGGCATGATTATTCTCGGTTTCGGCATTGTTCAAATTGGATTGTCGCTAAAATCCCATGACCCTTCCCAGCGTGCAAACGGGTTTCTGACGCTCGCCGGAGGGGTCATTATTACGTTTACGAAGGAAATTCTTACCCTGATTGCCGGATGAGCTTGTAGCTTTGCATAGGGGGGGCGGACGATTAGTCTGTCCCCTGTTTACGGAAGGGGTGAGAATATGGCAAAAAACAGTTGGGTGATCGACAACCTTGAAAATGCCTTGGATACCTGGAACGATAAGATGAATGAAATCTGGAGCCTCGTTACGCAATCGCCAGCGGATTTTAAGGGTGGCGGCGTATGGCGTGTGATTATTGATATTCATGGTGCGTTGCAAGCTACGGGATTGGCACTCCTGGTCTTATTTTTTGTGATTGGCGTTGTGAAGACGACCGGCAGCTTTGCGGAAGTGAAAAGGCCGGAGATGGCCGTCAAGCTGTTTATCCGCTTTGTGCTCGCCAAGGCGGTCGTAACCTATGGGCTGGAGTTGATGATGGCTCTCTTTACTATTGTACAGGGGATCATCTCAACGATGATGGGACGCTCCGGGTTCGGAACGTCAGAGGCTATGGCCTTGCCGGATACGGTAGCGCAAGCGATTGAAGACGTTGGCTTCTGGCAAAGCATTCCACTGTGGATCGTCACCATTCTCGGCAGTTTGTTCATTACGGTACTATCCTTTGTGATGATCCTTTCGGTGTACGGGCGCTTTTTCCGTATCTATTTGTATACGGCAATAGCCCCCGTTCCGCTGTCCGCATTTGCGGGGGAGCCAAGCCAAAATATCGGCAAGTCGTTCCTGAAAGGGTACGCGGCAGCGTGTCTGGAAGGCGCGATTATTGTACTGGCTTGTATCATCTATTCCGCTTTTGCCACCGCTCCCCCAGCCGTCGATGCTAGTGCGGGCGCGGTTACGATGGTGTGGACGTATATTGGGGAACTCATTTTCAACATGCTCGTTCTTGTCGGTACGGTAAAAATGGCAGATCGCATCGTGCGCGAAATGATGGGACTGTAACCACCTTGTGAATGATGGGTGTTATCGGATTGCGGTCAGAAAAAGCTTCAATAGCGCCAAAGCATCCTTACGCTGCTTTTCTGTGCATTGATTGAGCGCAGCCATAATCAATGCTGTTTCATCGTAAGGTGTGGAGCTCTCCTCTTGACCTAGAAGCAATTCATTAGGAGAAAGCTTGAGCAAATTGCAAATGCTGAACATCGTTTCAATGGACATCCCGGCTTTACCTCGTTCAATATCGGCGCAAAATCTTGGGACCCGTCCAATTCGTTCAGCCAGTTGTTCACGAGAAATTTCCAAAGCCTCTCGTTGCTTCCGAATGCGTTGCCCCACCTTCTTTTTATCGTAACCAATCATCAAGCGTCACCTCTTTAAAGGGGATGAGTTTATAACTCCCATTATGGAGAAGCACACAATTGACATAAATGAGATTAAAACTTACCATCGAAGTAGTCTTCTAACATACACCGTATTTCATTCAAAAATGTCGGCTCTCACAATAAAAACGGGAGGATGGATAAATGAACGAATTGTTAAGAAAGCTGGAAGAGGAGCGGCGAAAGCTGAATACGCTTGGTGAACAGTTAATAAAGCAATCCATTTCTTTATCCGGCCATCAAGCATTTCAAGAGCAAAGTCAGAAGGTCGATCAGCTAGTAGCCTGCTATCATCACATGAAAGCCAAGCAGAAGCAGCAGGTAAGGTAAAAGAGTTGTGGGGGGGAAGCAGGTAATGGAAATTCCACCGTGGTTTCGAACAGCTATTCAAGGTCGATTGGACTACGTTTCTGCACGATTCGAGCATCATCCTGATCTCAAGCGTGTTCGTGCTGAAGAAAAGAAGGCTTTTCAAGTCTTGTTTGTTGGTATGGATATTGGTCGTATGCCTGAATTTGAAGCTTGGGAGGACAGACATCATTTTAAACAATCGATTATCAATGAGTGGTTATATTTGCAAGGGATGAAGGATGGCTTTCAGCTTGCTGTGGAACTATTGAGCAATCCTGTGCCATTTGATGACGACACACTGTTCAAACCTGAATGCAACGAGCCTGAGGCGTAGACTGCTCATCCGGGAGGGATAAAAGTGGAAGTGAAAATCAACCGGGAAATCCGGGATTATACGGAAAGCTTGTTCTTCGGACTGTCCTTGCGGCAGTTCTTTTTTTCTATTCTGGCGGTCGCTGCGGCGATTGGACTGTATTTCGGGCTGCGCAGTCATTTCGGACTGGAAACGCTCAGTTGGATGTGCATATTAGGGGCAGCTCCCTGCGCCGCGCTCGGGTTTATCCGCTATCACGGTATGACGGCGGAGCAACTATTGTGGGCGTATGTGAAGTCGGAGTTTCTGATGCCAAGACGACTTGTCTTCCGCTCGACCAACATATACTACGAAGCGCTGAAAGGAAGCCTGCACAAGCGTGAGCAAGAAAGGATGAAGCGCGATGATTAAGACGCTCAGGCGCACCATGAAGCAGGACAAGGAGCGGTCTGTCATTCCCAAAAGCGTACAACAAGCGATCCCGATCCGCGCCATCTGGCCGGACGGGATTTTTGCTGTCGGCAACAAGTTCTCGAAGTCGTTCCGTTTCGCGGACATCAACTACGCTGTCGCATCGAGAGAGGACAAGGAGACGATGTTCCTTTCCTACTCCGAATTGCTTAATTCGTTTGACAGCGGCGCGACGACGAAGATTACGATTCACAATCGGCGGCTTAATCAGGCAGATGTAGAACGTTCCATTCTTATTCCGCTCCAGCACGACGGGCTGGATGTGTATCGGCAGGAGTACAACGACATGTTGCTTGGTAAAGCGACTGATGGCAACACCAATGGGACGATTCAAGAGAAATACATCACCATCTCCGTGGTTAAAAAGAACGTGGATGAAGCTCGACATTACTTCGCGCGGGTCGGCACGGAGTTGACGGCGCATTTCTCTCGTCTCGGCTCGAAATGTACCGAGCTTGATGCGACTGACCGCCTGCGCATTCTGCATGACTTTTTCCGGATTGACGAGGAAGCCGATTTTCGCTTCGACATGAAGGAGATGATGCGCAAGGGACACGATTTCAAGGATTACATTTGCCCGGATACCTTCGAGTTTGCCAAAGATCATTTTCGGATGGGCGAATACTACGGTCGGGTCATCTTTCTGCGTGATTACGCCAGCTATATCAAGGACAGCATGGTAGCCGAACTTTGCGACTTGAACCGCAACTTGCTGCTGTCGCTCGATGTGATCCCGATTCCGACCGATGAAGCTGTCCGCGAAGTGGAGAATCGACTGCTCGGCGTGGAAACGAACATTACGAATTGGCAGCGACGGCAAAATCGCAACAACAACTTTTCTGCTGTCATCCCTTACGACATGGAGCAGCAGCGCAAAGAGAGCAAGGAATTTCTTACCGACCTCACCACACGCGACCAGCGGATGATGTTCGGACTACTTACGATGGTGCATGTTGCGGACAGCAAAGAACAACTTGATAGCGATACGGAGACATTACTCACTACGGCGCGCAAGCATTTGTGCCAGTTTTCCACGCTCTCCTATCAGCAAATGGACGGTTTGAACACGGTGCTGCCGTATGGGCTGCGAAAGGTTCATGCTTTGCGGACGCTCACGACTGAAAGTACGGCTGTCTTTATCCCGTTTCGAGCGCAGGAGATCATGCATCCAGACGGCATTTATTACGGGCAAAACGTCATCAGCAAAAATATGATCGTCGCCAATCGAAAGCAATTGCTGAATGGAAACAGTTTTATCCTTGGCGTATCCGGTTCCGGTAAAAGCTTCGCCGCGAAACGGGAAATCGTCAATCAGATATTGGCGAGCGATGACGACATCATCCTGATTGACCCGGAGCGGGAGTATTCCGCTCTGGTAAATGCGCTGGGTGGCGAGACGATTCACATTTCTGCTACTTCGTCGAACCATATCAATGCGATGGATATGAACCGGGATTATGGCGACGGAGCCAATCCGATCATTCTTAAATCGGAATTCGTCCTGTCGTTGTGCGAGCAGTTGATCGGAGGACATCAGCTCGGAGCCAAGGAGAAGTCGCTCATCGATCGCTGTACCGCCGCTGTGTACCGCAAGTATTTGCGGAGCAACTATAAGGGACAGCCGCCGACATTGCAGGATTTCCGTGCGGAGCTGCTCAAGCAAGCAGAACCGGAGGCGCAGGATATCGCGCTGGCCATTGAATTATTTACTTCCGGCAGTCTGAATACGTTCGCCCAATCGACCAACGTCAACGTCCACAATCGGCTGATTTGCTACGATATTCTCGATTTGGGCAAGCAGCTTCTTCCCATCGGCATGCTGGTCGTACTCGACAATATCTTGAATCGGATTACGCAAAATCGCGCCAGAGGCAAGAATACGTTTATCTTTATTGATGAAATCTACCTTTTGTTCCAGCACGAATACAGCGCCAACTTTCTGTTCACGCTCTGGAAGCGTGTCCGAAAGTATGGCGCTTTTTGCACAGGTATTACGCAAAATGTGGACGATCTGCTACAAAGTCATACAGCCCGCACCATGCTTGCAAACAGTGAATTCATCGTCATGCTGAATCAGGCCAGTACCGACCGGATGGAGCTTGCCGAGTTGCTCAACATTTCGGACCTGCAACTGTCCTATATTACGAATGTTGACGCCGGGAATGGACTGATGAAGGTCGGCAGTTCCCTTGTACCGTTTAACGATAAGTTCCCGCGGCACACGAAACTGTATAACTTGATGACGACGAAGCCCGGCGAGCGGTAATAATCATTATGATCGTCGCGGCGCTGCTTTCCTCACCGTTCGGCATTTTTGTGGCTGACGAAAATACAGGACCCGACACAAAAAAATGATTCAAATCTTAGAGGAAATGGACGCCCAGTTTGCCGCTCGCATAGAGTGGTTACAATAGATCATCAGAGAGAGGAGTTGCTGCAGGCTGTTTTTTGGGATATGAATCCGATCGACTCGCAGCTCGAAACACTAGAACATACAAGGACTGTCGCCGTCGAACAGAGTGATGGAGTTTGTTGAATAGTCGGTGACGGAATACGAACGCGTCCTGCGACTGTCGATTTCTACCCGAACAGCAGAGCAGAAGCGGCGCTCTATGATTTTTCTACGGAATAGGTCGATTTGATGAATGAACTCCTGTCGGCAGAATTTCGTCCCATGATGTTAGCCATTCTTGGAAAGAACGGTGATACCGGATTAACGTCCGAACAGTCTGCGGCGGTTATATCCGATTTGCCCGCTGGTGTGCTTGGAAGCCAGGCTGTCGAACTGGCATTGACTCGGTTGGGCGATCCGTACAGCCAGCTAAAAGCAGGAAAGGATAACTATACCGATTGTAGTTTTCTTGTACAGTGGGTACATCGGCAATTAGGCGTTGAGGTGCCCCGAACGGCGGCAGAACAGGCGCGATTTATCGCGGAAAACGGACTTTCCCTAACCTCCAATGAGCTAATGGCGGGTGATTTGATTTTCTGGAGCTATGAGGCGAACGGGAGATTTATGAATATTACACATGTTGGCATTTATGCCGGTGAAGGCAAGTTTATCGATGCCTCCTCCAGCCGATTACAGGTTGTTTATCGAAATGTATTTGACGCCGATCTTCAAGTGATGTATGGGAGACCATATTTTCAATCCTAATACGGGGATCGATACAGGAAAGCCGCTGTGCGTGCTGCAAAGATGCACACGGCTTTTTTTATGTACAGTAAGAGACTTCCTTGTCACAGATTCGGCAAGTGTCTATGTCATGTGTTATAATGCTTAAGAGGTAAGGCTTAAGAAACTTCCTTCCACTGTAAAATATTCACGAGAGAAATTAGGCTTGAGCCAAGAAGAACAAATTCTATAAAAAAGCACAACACATTTAAGTATAGGAGAAATAAAGATTAGGAGAATGGTTTCTCATGTTAAACCCGATAGCATTTTCAATAGGTCAGCTTTCTGTTCACTGGTATGGAATCATTATTGGATTGGGTGCTTTACTTGGTTTGATACTGATTTCTCATGAGGGAAAGCGATTTGGCATAAAGTCCGACTTTTTTATGGATCTGGTCTTGTATGGTCTTCCCTCTGCATTAATCGGAGCACGAATCTACTATGTAGCCTTTAAATGGGAAAATTATAAGAACAATCCCTTGGAAATGATTAAAATATGGCATGGAGGCATTGCCATATATGGAGCCTTGATCGCTGCCATTGCGGCTGCTGTCATTTACACACGTAAAAAAGGCTATAATTTCTGGCGTATCGCAGATATATGCGCCCCAGGTTTAATCGTCGGTCAAATGATTGGACGTTGGGGAAACTTCATGAATCAAGAGGCTCACGGCGGTCCAGTATCAGAAAGTTTTCTGAGAAACACACTTCATCTTCCGAACTTTATAGTCAACCAGATGTATATCAACGGTCAATATTACCATCCGACATTTTTGTATGAGTCTGTCTGGAGCTTTGCAGGGCTCTTATTCCTTCTTTGGCTGCGCAGACGGCCGTTTTTGCGAGCTGGCGAGTTGTTTATGAGTTACTTCATTTGGTATTCGCTTGGACGTTTTTACATTGAAGGGGTTCGCACGGATAGCTTGGTTTTTGCCGGACCGGAATGGCTGGCCTCATTCCTTAAGACGACTTGGTCGCCAATGAGCTCGTTTGGTTGGGGGATGATGGAAGCAGGAAAGAACATTCGCATATCTCAGCTAATAGCAGTGCTGATAATTATAGCAGCAGTTGTATTCATCATAATTCGTCGAAATTGGTTCAAAGATAAGGTTAGATATTCCGATCCCATTGTTCCACAAAAGTCCATGAAGCATGCACCATTGACGATTGAAGGGAAACCCACGCCAGAAGGTTGACGTCAAGCATATAAACAAACCGGAACCATGGCAACTTTCGTTGCAAGGTTCCGGTTTGTTTTCTTTTAATTTCCTTGAACAAGGATCTTTAGACTCACCGTAGAGCTATGATTGCGACCCCTGTAGGAAACCGATATCCAAATTGTAGTTCTGGAATGAAACTTTAACGTTTCTTTAAACTATCCTTATAAAATGAAAACCTACTCTAGGGAGGGGAACGCATGCTGGGAAAAAACATATTGATCATCGAAGATGATCCGAAAATAAGAAAGCTGCTTAAACTATATCTGGAAAGAGAAGGGTACGAAGTATTAGAGGCTGAAAATGGAGAAGAAGGAAAGGAGGCTTTTCAAAAGCATGATCCTTGTTTCGTCATTACAGACCTGATGATGCCGAAGCTAAGCGGTGAAGAATTGTGCACGTGGATTCGCTGCGAACTCAAAAGTGATATTCCCATTATTATGTTGACGGCCAAAATTACGGAATCAGAGCGGATTGAAGGACTCCAAATGGGTGCTGATGATTATGTAACAAAGCCTTTCAGCCCTCAAGAAGTGGTCACACGGGTGAATACTGTACTTCGACGAACATCAAATCGATGCAGCAAAATTAGTTTTAAAGGATTGACAATAAAACCTTTGCGTGGAGAAGTCAAATATAACGGGAACATTGTCCCTCTTACTCAGCATGAGTTTAAACTGTTGTACTTTTTTATGAGACATCCCAATCAAATCTTATCGCGTGAGCAAATTTTATGCGAGCTTTATCCGAACGAAGAGAAAAATGTGATCGACCGCACGGTAGATGTTCATGTGGGAAAGCTAAGGGAAAAGATCGAGACATCGAGCGATGTCCCGTGTTTTTTTGAAACGATCCGTGGAATGGGGTATCGCTTTGTCGCAAATTAAGCATATTAGCTCATGGAAGCAGCATATAACTTGGAAATTAATTGCGGTTAACGTTCTGGTCATGCTCATTGTCATCTGGCTAGTAGGTGTTTCAGTCAAGGATTTTGCTTGTGTTCTTGTAGAAAAGTATCGACTCGTCGGTGAAGATAAGAACATTTTCTTTAACAGAACCATGCATTTTTATCTGATTCGGGCAAGTTTGCTAGCAATCGTTGTTGCCGCGCTCATCCATTTTGTGTTTATCAAGAAAATACTTTCTCCTTTAAAAAGATTGACCCAATTGACACGGCAGCTAATGGACGGATCATACCCAGAGCCCATTAAAGTATCGTCAGTGGATGAAATTGGCCAATTGACTCAGTATTTTAACGATTTGACTCAGACTTTAAAGCAGACTGAAGAAAATCGCAAAAGGATGCTAAGCAACATATCTCACGATTTACGAACACCTCTTAGCAATCTAAACGGCTACCTGGAGGCATTAAGCAGCGGTGTGATTGTCGGGGATAGAGACTTGTATCTGTCACTGCTGGAAGAGTCTCAGCATATTACCCGGCTTGTGGAGCAGTTGCATCAGCTTTCTGTATGGGAGGACCGACAAGCTGCAAGCATGACCTACAGCAATATACAAATCGATGACCTGATTACTCGGTGCACGCAGTCT
Organism: Paenibacillus sp. VTT E-133280; assembly: GCF_002264385.1. NCBI lineage: Bacteria > Bacillati > Bacillota > Bacilli > Caryophanales > Paenibacillaceae > Paenibacillus > Paenibacillus sp. VTT E-133280. Next base: position 85,560 of record NZ_NFUX01000007.1, on the reverse strand, counting down.
TTTCAATGGGAACTTCAAAGCAACAATATGGAGTTGGAGGTATCTGTTTCACAAGACGTTGTCATCGGTGACGAAGGCGGATTAAGACAGGTGTTAAACAATCTGATACAGAATGCGATAAGCTATAATACGGGACGGATGATTTGGGTGATCGGAGTTATCGAACCTCTTCAGTATCGAATCACCGTCAGTAATGTTGGCGAGCCAATACCTGAAGAGGTGCGTGGACTTGTATTTGAACGTTTTTTTCAAGCGGATCCATCAAGACATCGCGGAGAGAAGGCAAAAGGAAGCGGGCTTGGTTTGGCTATTGTAAAAGAAATTGTGAAGAAGCATGGAGGCAGAGTGGGACTGGAGTCGGAGAATAATAAACATTCGTTTTGGGTAACACTGCCTCGCAACTCGAAAAAAATTTGAAATAACAAAACAGACCGGCATGGATGGCACCGGTTTGTTTTGCTATATGCAAAAGATTTTGGGCGTATCGCTGATTTCAATTTTCTTGTATGTCTTAAAATAGTGTGTGATCACATCATGAGCATGGATCCCTAGCTTCTTCTTAAGTGGATCATAGTGGTATAGAATTTGTTCGCCTGCGCTCACAATTCGATAGGTGGTGTCTAGCTTCAATGGTTTTCCTTGCACAAGAAAATGTTCAATTCGATGGCCAGGCGGATTATAAGGTTTGTAAGCCATGGTGATGCCGCTTGCCCGCATGACATATCCCCCTTTTTGATGGAAAGGATCAGGGGAGAAGACCTGTTCCAGATTAGATTCAAAAGCCTCCAGAATCTGTTTGCCATCCAGTTCTACGGTAAAAAGCTCTGGATTTGTCGGAATGATTTGATACAAGTCCCGCAAGGTTACGAGACCTGGCAGAATAGGGGCTCCGTATCTCCAACCATGTGATAAAGCAATATCGGCTTCGACAGAATGGAGATAAGCATCGGTAATTAGTCGATCCATTGGCGTTTCATTGAGGAACATGCGATGCAGCGGTGTCTGTAGTTCCCCAATGATCTCACTTAAATGCGTTTCATGCCTTTCGTTAATTACTGCAATTAATTTGGAGATTTCCGGATCTTCTTCGAATTCATGTGCAAAAAGCGGAATAAGACGATGTTGAACCTTCGTTATCATGCCGGATTCAAAATTCAGATCAAGCTGCCCAAGAAACGAAGAACTGGCTCCGGATTGAATAATCCATGTTCCGTTTTGTCTAATGGGATGGGTAAGTCGATCATGACTGTGACCGCTTAAAATAATATCGATTCCTTCGATATTGGAAGCGGCTTTCACGTCCAGGGGCAGTCCCATATGGCTCAATACGATGACGAGATCACACTTATCTTCCACCCGTAATTTTCGTATGTTCCGGCTCATCTCAGCTAGATCAAGTGAGAAAGACAATCCCTCGGAAAAAGCAGGTGGCATCGTTTGATCTACAAATGAGTAGGTCCATCCCGTCATACCTATACGAATTCCGCCCATTTCTTTAATCCACTGCGTCTTAAGAGGGGCGGCAGCGGATGAAGATTTCATATTCATTGCCAGGGACGGAAAAGAAACCTGATCCAAGAGAGCAAACAACTGTGATGGGCCATACGCATAATCCCAATTTCCTGGAACGAATGCGTCAAGCGGCATCTTTTTCAATAGTGGGATAATGGCTTCTCCTTTGGACAATACAAGCGGAGCTGTGCCATGAAACAAATCGCCTCCGTCGACAAAAAGGACATAGGGACGTCTTTTTTTTAGTTCTGTTACATATCGATGTATGCGCGAAAACCCTCCACATGTCATATATGAAGGTTGTGTATCATGCCAAAAAAATTCAGGATGGGCATCCAAACAACCATGCGTATCGTTTTGCTGAATTATGGTAAGTTCCATCTTCTCTCCTCTTCTCTGCAAGTGATTCATACCTACATAGTAGTATAGGCAAACCAATCATTGCCAAACCTAGCTTTATTAAAACTTAACACCCCTCCGATAGTATTGAATCACCGTGCTTAGGAGGTCGTTTAAGATGAATGAAGGAGTTCGGACTCTGATCTGTGAAATATTGATATTAACCTATTTAGATATATCCCCCAGACCAAAGAAAGGAGGGAAGAATTTTCAAAACCGACAAGAAGCGCTCGCCTTTTTGAATACGGCTTGGTTTGAGGTGCTTTGTGCAGGTATAGAACTGGAACCTGAAATCGTGAGAAGGAAGATGCTTCAAATTTCCAATTCTAGTCGTTTGAAAAGGAAGGGACAATAGCGTCCCTTCCTTACACATCTATTTTATAGCGCTTCCGCCAAATACAAATCGGTACTCCCAATGCTTCCCTTCAATTTGATCGATTCGAACCCCGCCCGATTTCTCGGAATACGTATGCAGAATTTTCCCATTTCCGAGATAGATTCCATTATGGGTAATTCGCTGCGAGGATTTATTGATTCCGGAGTAGTCACTGCTTTTACTCCCCTCGTAGGACATAAAGAACATAATATCTCCGGGATGCAACTCCCTCCAGTTTGTCGTAGTAGCTCCTATTTTCTTTACATAAGCAGCCTGGGTTCTTGAATTCCCTGGAAGAATAACTCCGGCTCCATCTTTAAAGGCTTGTCTGACGAAATCAGAACAATCGAAGGTTTGGGTATTGGAACGGCTTGAACCGAATACATAAGGCGTTCCCAAGTACTTCATACCCGCGTCAATAATGCTCTTGGGCGTCCCAGATACCGGTTCAGCAGGCTTGTCCGTAATGGAACCATTCGTTTTTATGAACTGACTTTGAGTGGTTACGTACCCAGTTTGACCACGCAGGTCCTTGATTTTAAACCAATACTGATTTACTTGTTCCAATATGTCGACATGTTCACCGGCTTTTAGATAACGAATGCGGTCACCGCTTAGGGAAGGCTTCTCACGAAAGTTAACACTTTTTTCGATGATTCCTTCTTGACCCGCGGCCGAAACCGTAGGTTGTCCCGCTATAATTGAGCCACAAATTAGAGCGGAAGCGAGTAAAGACAAGGTCATTTTTTTCTTCAGCATTGTAATACCTCCTGTAGTTTTGTAATTTACCGTAGCGAAAAGGATGCGCTAACGGTTTAAGCAAAGCCTATCACAGGAGGTTAGTTGGACTTGGAGGTAATTTCCCCCAATGGAGAGCTTTATCATTTCTTTAAAGAAGAAGATTAGGCTTTACGTGAGAAGGAGGGGTGAAGAGAATTGCAAAATATACAGATCGGATCTTTCGTTCTAAATGGGCAACTGATTCTTTATCTGAGTTATGGAGCGGGAGGCTGGTTGATGCTGCAGTATCGGCTTAGAGGCAGCTTGGAGCGTCGGATATACTTGTCCGATGCAGCGAATGCATTCTGGCTGTGGTTGCTCGTTTGGAAAGGAAGCTTTCTGATCTTTTATCCCATAGATGTGATCACACAACCCATGTCTTTACTTTATTTTGATGGTGGGGAACGCGGAAGATGGATAGCAAGTCTGGTTACGGCTTCCTATATCTGGTACAGAACTTCGAAACAAAATTTAAGCGTCAAAATGTGGATCGATATGGGGATTTGGTTTACTTTATCGGGCTGGTTGGTCTATCACTTGTTGTTGCTTATTACAGGCGAGGAGTCTTCCTTGTATCATACAGCAAACGCTGGAATGACTGTTCTTCTCCTGATCTCATTATTGGTTTCTCAAAAAGGATCCGATTCGGGAAGTGGATTAAACCATGCCGTTTGGTTTTCGATCGGAAATGTGTTGCTTTCGTTTCTGGTTGCCGATCGTCCGGTATGGTTGTTGTCCTTCAGTAAACAGCAGATCATTTTTCTATTGGCTGCCGCGTGTTTAACAGGATGGTCCTGGTTGGATGAAAAGCAACAGAAAGGAGGTCCTCATGGATAATCTTACAATCCTGGTAGCCTTTGCAGCGGGGATGCTTTCTTTTTTATCCCCTTGCGTATTTCCGCTTATCCCCGCTTATATTTCCCATTTAACAGGCTCTACCTTTCAAGATGGCAAACTTGTCGTGAATCGGTGGAATCTGAGCCTTCAGGCGTTTAGTTTTATCGTGGGGTTTAGTCTGATTTTTATTACGATGGGTGCGTCTGCAAGCTTCATTGGACGCTTCTTCGCGCAAGAACGCGAGCTGGTACAAAGAATAAGCGGTCTGTTGATTGTTGTGTTTGGTCTGCAAATGGCCGGATTTCTAAATTTTCGTCTGCTGATGTCCGGTAGAACGTGGCAAACCAAACCAACTGCGAGCCGCGGCATAATCCGTTCGCTTCTTACTGGTGTGGCGTTTGGAGCAGGTTGGAGTCCATGCGTTGGGTTGGCGTTATCGTCTATTTTGCTTCTGGCCGGATCTACGGAGACACTGTGGAACGGAATAGGGATGCTGGCCGTGTATTCGTTTGGGTTGGGAGTTCCTTTTCTATTGATTTCGTGGTTGTTGACGTATTCGATGAGCATGATGAAAAAAATGAATCGATGGATGCCTCTTCTGTCGAAAATTAACGGTTGGCTTCTTATTGGAATGGGACTGCTGCTATTTACCGGCCAATTGCAAAAGATCAGTGCTTGGCTTTCTCAATATACATTTTGGGACATTACATTCTAACAAGGGGGATCAATAGAGATGAAGAAAAGTGTGATTGCCATCATTGCCCTCGTTATGCTTGTTGCTTATGGGGCTTATGATTATTATGAAAAAAAATCGTCTGAAGGGACTTCTGTCAGGGAATCCGCAGGCCAGAATATTAAAGTGGGCATTCAAAAGGGACAACAGGCGCCGGATTTTACCTTGAATGATTTGCAAGGCAATCCTGTCAAGCTATCCGATTATAAAGGAAAAACAGTACTTATTAATTTCTGGGCAACCTGGTGTCCGCCTTGCAGAGTAGAGATGCCCCATATGCAGCGGTTTTATGAGGACTATAAGCAACAAGACGTCGTTATTTTAGGGGTTAATTTAACACCGACGGAGGAGAAAACGAACAACGTTATGTCATTTGTTAAGGATTATGGTTTGACATTTCCTATCTTATTAGATTCGGAAGGGACGGTCATGCAGACGTATCAGGTCGTCGCGTATCCAACTACGTATCTGTTAGACTCCAGCGGAGTTATTCGCGAGAAATATCAAGGAGCTATCAATTATGACACCATGAAAGAAGCTGTTTCCAAAATCAAATAATGGAAAAGAGGTGTTCAACATGAATTTGCCCGTTAAAAAAATGATGTTGTTTACGTTGTCGGCGTGCCCATTAGGCAGATCTATGAACAATGTGCTTCGCGAAGTTCAAATATGTCAGGATGAACTTTCTTATGAAGTCGTACATGTGGATGTTCATCCCGACCTCGCGAACCATTACCGGATCAAGACAAATCCGACTACGCTTCTTGTAGACGCAAGCAACCAAGAGTTATATCGGTTCGAGGGCTTCAAAGAGACAGAGGAAACGCTCCGAATCATCGGACAAGTCAATAACAAATCGTTGCGGTCATCAGACGATCTTCCTGAGAACCAGGAAATTACAGAAACCTATGTTATTTATTTATATCAGAACGGTATGGCAGTGCCAGTCGAGACTTTCTATGTGAATAAAACGTCCATTAAGGCACCTCGAATTACAGCTATTGGGCAACTGTTAAATACTCGTATTGATAAATATGATAACCCGTTTCCGCCGTCTTCTGCTCTGGAAGGGGTGCATTTTGAACAAGGGATTGGCGAGGTGACGATTCTAGTTCATCCTTCGGAAGCAGAATTGGATCAGGAAAAGATGAAGATTGTATTGGAACATACCTTAGCGCCATATGGGATCAAGAGTGTAAATATAAAGTGGATAGTCAGCGGGGACTCACAGTCATAACCCTGAAGTTAACTATTCTCCCCTGTTGACAATGCCTTTCTTTAGGATGTAATATACCTATAGGGGTATGAGTAATTATATTATGTGAATCCGTAGGGTAAACTCGTACAGGATATGTAAGCCCCGGCAAAACACCAATATAGGAGGGTTACGATTTGACTGCACATTCAGAAATCAAAGCAGATCAGACGCTCGATTGCAAAGGTTTGGCCTGTCCCATGCCTATCGTCAAAACCAAGAAAGCGATGGATCAGTTGCATTCCGGGCAGGTCATCGAGGTTCAGGCAACCGATAAAGGTTCACTGGCGGACATTCAGGGCTGGGCCAAGAATACCGGCCATCACTATTTGGGCACGATTCAGAATGGCGATGTGCTTAAGCACTTTATCCGTAAATCGAGCGCGGATGAGATCAAGGAAGAGAAAAAATATCCTCACACCGTGACCAATGATGAGCTGGAGAAAAAGCTGGGCAGCGTAACCGTTCTCGATGTTCGCGAGCCTGCCGAATATGCGTTTAACCGGATTCCTGGCGCCGTCTCCATTCCGCTTGGGGAACTGGAAGAGCGCCTAGGCGAGCTGAATACCGAAGATGATATTCATGTTGTATGCCGTACCGGCACACGCAGTGATCTGGCTTGCCAGCTGCTGTCCGAGAAGGGTTTCAAGAACGTAAAAAACGTGGAGCCCGGCATGTCTGGGTGGTCCGGACCGATAGAAAAGAACTTTCAAATCTAATCATGGACCAAGGAGGTCGTTTAAAATGAGCACGAAAGTAGCGATTATCGCAAGCAATGGTGGAATGTTCGATGCCTATAAGGTTTTCAACATCGCGACGGCATCTGCAGCAACCGACGCGGAGGTAGCCATCTTTTTCACCTTCGAAGGACTGAACCTGATTCACAAGCAGGTCCATCACCAGCTTCCGCTGCCGGCAGGCAAAGAATATTTTGCGGAAGGCTTCAAGAACGCCAACATTCCTTCCATCCCGGAACTGGTGAATATGGCGCAGGAAATGGGCGTGAAAATCATCGCCTGCCAAATGACGATGGACGTCATGAACTTAAAGAAAGAGGATTTCATTGAAGGAATCGAAGTCGGCGGCGCCGTCACATTCCTGGATTTCGCGAAGGACGCAAACGTGTCCTTGACGTTCTAATTCATCAAAGGGGGAATCAACATTGACTACTGCAACCGGACTCCGCCCGATGACAGCGGGAGAACTGACGAAAATCGTTCTGAACAAAAAAGAACTCTTCATTCTCGACGTGCGCAATCAAAGTGACTTCGACGATTGGAAAGTGGAAGGAGAGAGCGTCGAGATTATCAACATTCCGTATTTTGATTTGCTTGACGGCGTGGATCCAGTGCTAGACCAAATTCCAAGCGACAAACCTTTGCTTGTGGTATGCGCCAAGGAAGGTTCGTCCAAATTCGTGGCAGAACAATTGGTTGGAGCAGGAAGAACTAACGTCTCTTATCTGGAAGGCGGCATGAAATCTTGGAGCGAGCATTTGGAGCCGGTGAAAATCGGAGATTTGAAAGACGGGGGCTCCCTGTACCAGTTCGTGCGGATCGGAAAAGGCTGTCTTTCCTACATGGTCATTTCCAGCGGTGAAGCAGCTGTAATCGATACGCTCCGAATGACGGATGTATTCGAACGCTTCGCTGAGGAACAGGGAGCGGCCATTAAACATACGCTGGACACGCACTTGCACGCGGACCACATTTCCGGCGGGCGCAAATTGGCGGAGCAAACAGGTGCAACGTACTGGCTGCCGCCCAAGGACGCGACAGAAGTAACGTTCCAATATGAGAAACTGGAAGAAGGTCGTGAGATCTCGGTAGGGAATATCAAGATCAAAATTCAACCTATATACTCGCCGGGTCACACCATCGGAAGCACGTCGTTTATCGTGGATGATCAATATCTGCTTACGGGCGACATCCTGTTCATCGAATCGATCGGCCGCCCGGACTTGGCCGGCAAAGCAGAGGACTGGGTCGGCGATCTTCGCAACACCTTGTACAACCGTTACAAAGGCTTGGCTCAGGATTTGATCGTACTGCCTGCCCACTTCGGCAAAGTGACGGAGCTTGGAGATGGCGGCCGCGTCATGGCCCGATTGTCAGATCTCTACCGCGACAATCCGGGCTTGAACATTAAAGACGAGGAGACGTTCCGGCGGACGGTAACCGTGAATTTGCCGCCTCAACCGAACGCCTATCAGGAGATTCGACAAACGAATATGGGTAAGATTACACCGAACGAAGACGAGCAACGCGAGATGGAAATTGGTCCGAACCGCTGTGCGGTTCATGATAAATAAAGGAGGACATCAAAGTGAATACAGATATCACGGTAGATACGAAAGGTATGGCCTGCCCGATGCCGATCGTTAAGGCGAAGAAAGCCTTGGATAGTCTGCAACAAGGTCAAGTTATGGAGGTCCTGTCTACAGACAAAGGCTCCGTCAATGATTTTCAAGCCTGGGTTAAACAGACGAAACACGAACTCATTCAGCACGTCGAAGAAGACGGCGTTTATAAATTTTACGTTCGCAAAGTATAAAAAAAGCGGGACCCGGAAGGGCCCGCTTATTTCGCCTCGTCATATACGATAGTGATGCCAAGGGAACAGTAACTTTCTTCGGTATAATGGCCATGGGGGCAAGTTTTCGTGCTGCAAGCCATATCGATTTTCGCTTGCAGTCTTTGATTGCACACCGGGCATTTATCTTCGAAAAAGCTTTTTAAATGTTGAAGCAATCGGATCACCTTATTTCTTATAAGTTTACTTGGTTTTAATTATAACCTGTATTCAACTTGATGTCACGCATTAGAGAAAACTTTACGACAGGAGGGTGTCATGGATTTCTTACTGCTCATTGTCATGGTGCTCATCGGTCTGGTCGGCTCTTTCTTTTCAGGGTTGCTTGGTATTGGTGGCGCAATTATTAATTATCCCCTCCTACTGTATATTCCATCCCTTTTCGGTGCGGCACACTTTACAGCCCACGAAGTTTCCTCCATCAGCATGTTTCAGGTCTTTTTCGCTTCACTTGCTGGTGTTATCGCGTTCCGGAAAAAAAGCAAAAAGGGCGGAACGGGCGTCGTCAATAAACAGTTGGTCCTTTATATGGGGAGCAGCATCCTCGTCGGCAGCCTGGTCGGCGGCTTTGTTTCGGGTATGTTGAACGGAGATGTCATCAACCTGATTTACGGCATCCTTGCGGTACTGGCGGTCGTGCTAATGCTAATACCCAACAGGGGGACACAACAAGATACGGATGACCTCCGTTTCAACAAAATCATCGCCATTACTGCGGCATTTGTAGTAGGTATCGTTTCTGGAATCGTAGGGGCCGGCGGCGCGTTTATCTTAATTCCCATTATGCTCACCGTGCTCAAAATTCCCACGCGCACAACGATTGCATCCTCGCTCGCGATCGTTTTTATTTCGGCCGTTGGAGGCGTCATCGGAAAAATCACGGGCGGGGATATCCCTCTGTGGGCGACGGTATATACCGTCATCGGCAGTTTGATCGGAGCACCGATCGGCACGATGATCAGTTCGAAAATCAATGTAAAGGTGCTTCGATATGGTTTGGTCGTCCTGATCGCACTTACGGCCATTAAAGTGTGGTCGTCCATTTTGTGAATGCATTAATCGTATCTGCAAACATTTGCCGCGGCAGAAGGGTTGCATTCTTTATTATTGTCCGTTAATATACCTATAGGGGTATGAGTAAATATTATGAGAGAGAAGGTATGTGACGTTGGAATTGGAAAAAGATAAAACGACAATCGTGCTCTTCAGCGGCGATTTGGATAAAGCAATCGCGGCGTTTATTATTGCGAATGGAGCGGCGGCTTATGATCACGAGGTGACAATCTTCTTCACGTTCTGGGGATTAAACGCGCTTCGCCGGGACGAACCGATAAAGACAAACAAAGGCCTTCTTGAAAAAGCTTTCGGATGGATGATGCCGCGCGGCGCGAAGAAGCTGGGTTTGTCAAAAATGAACTTCGGCGGCCTCGGGCCCCAGATGATCAAGCATGTGATGAAAAAGCACAAAGCATTGTCGTTGCCCGAGCTGGTTGAACTGGCTCAAGAACAAGGCGTTAAGTTAGTCGCTTGTACGATGACGATGGACTTGCTCGGTCTGAAACAGGAAGAATTGATCGATGGTCTGGAGTATGCAGGAGTAGCCGCATATCTGGGTGACGCCGCGAACGGAAAGGTAAACTTATTCATTTGAACAAGCGTATATGAACTTATAATTTTTTCCTTTATACTATACCCATACTCGTATAAGGAGTTGTTGGACATGAACTACGAATACACGGACGAAATCAAAACCCGGCTGCGCAGAATCGAAGGACAAGTCCGCGGGGTGCTGCGTTTGATGGAGGAAGGAAAGAGCTGCAAGGAAGTTGTGGCACAGTTGTCCGCCGTTCGCAACGCATCGGACAAGGCTATCGCGCAGATCGTTGCAGAAAATTTGCAGCAATGCATCATGGCGGAACATGCTGCCGGTAACGATACAGGAAAGATGGTCAAAGAAGCTGTGGAGCTTCTGGTTAAGAGCCGCTAATACAACAACTAACAATCTGAGGGAGTGAAAAACATGGCATTCAAAATTCCGAAAGCAACAACGCCGCAAGAAGTGGCCGCAAGGTTAAAGAATGGCGAGAAGCTGAACCTGCTTGATGTCCGGGAGCCCGACGAATGGGCATCCGGCCATGTCGCAGGCGCCAAGCACATTCCACTTGGACAGCTCACCGAGCGGCTAAAAGAACTTGATCCGTCGAAAGAGACGATCGTCATCTGCCGTAGCGGCAATCGCAGCGGTCTTGCGTGTGAATTGCTAAGCGAGAAGGGCTTCGACGTCGTAAATATGACCGGCGGATTGAACGCCTGGACAGAAAAGCTTGTATGAGGTTTTGCCTCTCTAATAACCATGGTCTGCGGCAGCTGTGTCATTATTCAGCTGTCGCAGTACTGTAGAAAGGACTTCATATGATAACACTCTTGTATATTCTTGCCGGAGCCGTGATCCTGTGGGTCCTGCGCGGCTTTTGGCCCGTTCCTTCTTTCCAATATGTGCCCTGTCATGAATTGGAGAAAGCACGAAATCAGTCAAGTGTGAAAATACTCGATGTCAGGGATGCATCGGACTATCTGCATGGGCATGTTCCCGGCTCGATCAATATATCGCTCGGACGTCTGCCTTATGTGTGGCATAAAGAGCTCTCTAACGACGACTCCGTCATTATTTTGTCCTCAAGTTGCTATCAGAGTAATAAAGCAGCCCGCATCCTGCATAAGCGCGGCTTCCGGCAGTTGTGTGCCGCGCAGGGGGATTTTTTTCAGCCGACAGGCAAACAAGTGAATACGAAAGGATGTGGAATCTTTGGACACAGGTACAATCATTAATATCGGAATCCTTGTGCTAGTCGTGTGGTTTGCATATTCGCGCTTTAAACCGGCCAAAGGACTCCGAAACCTTAACGCAGAGGAATTTAAGAGCCATATGGGCAAACCCGGCAAACCGCTGGTGATCGATGTCCGAGAACCGAATGAATATAAAGGCGGATATATTGCCGATGCGAAGAATATTCCTCTTTCGCAATTGTCCCGAAGGCTTTCCGAGATTCCCCAGGATCGTGACGTGCTGCTCTATTGCCGCAGCGGTATGCGTAGTAAAAGTGCGGCAAAAATATTGTTGAAGAACGGCCATAAGGAGATCGCCCATCTGCAAGGTGGCATCGGGGCTTGGAAAGGTAAACTGGCAAGCAAGTAAACGAGTGGTGAGCGTGGTTTAGGGCAAGGATAAAAACGGTTAAAGTATTTTAGTGAATGAATGGAGGACAATCCCATGCACGAGCGTCGCTTTAATCCTGAAAATATGGCTAAACTCGACAGTCCCGAACGTAAGGCTGTTCTTCCCCCGGAATCTTTGCTAGAGAAGCTGGCCCTGAATGAGAACGAGTCAGCAACTATTCTGGATCTTGGAGCTGGCACGGGGTATTTTTCCATCCCTGTTTCAGAGCGAACAAGTGGGACCATACTTGCCTTGGATATCGAGCCCATGATGCTGGAGGTTATTCGCAGCAAGGCGAAACAGAAGCAGATAAAAAATATTCAGACCATCGAAGGCCGGCTTGAGCAGATTCCTCTGGAGGAAGAGTCGGTGGATCGTGTCATCGCGTCCCTGGTCCTGCATGAAGCGGAGCCGCTTCAACAGGCTTTGTCTGAGATTCACCGGGTCCTTCGCAGAGGCGGCCGATGTGCATGCCTAGAGTGGGAAAAGCAGGAGACGGATCAAGGGCCGCCGCTGCACCATCGAATAGGCTCCGAGGAGTTGACACACTCGTTTGAGCAAGCCGGTTTTACCATACTGGAAACGGATCACCCCACCGGCGCACATTACGTTCTGGTCGTACAGAAATGATGTAAAGGGAGTTGTAAACGATGTTCCATTATACAGTTGAAACTACCAAAACACCTGAGCAGGCGGTTGAAGCACTGACGGAAAATTTGAAGGCGGAGAAGTTCGGCGTCCTATGGCAACTGGATATGAAGGCGAAGCTGAACGAGAAAGGCGTCGAATTCGACATGCCGTATCAGATTCTCGAGGTCTGCAACCCAGTGGAGGCCAGGCGGGTTTTGTCCGAAAATGCGTTGGTCGGATACTTCCTTCCCTGCAAACTGGCTGTGTATGTGGAGAATGAAAGGACCAAGATCGGCATGCCGAAGCCAACGGCTCTCATTGGACTTGTGGAGAATGAGGCCTTGATGAACATTGCTTCCGACATCGAGAAGCGTTTGACTGCTTGTGTTGATAAGAGCATCTGAACCACATCCATACAACTGCTACTGAACGCTTGAGTTAGATGAACAGAAAAGGCTGGGACGGCGGGCCTTCGCCTTGTTGGATCGGTATACGTCTTCGAAGTGAAAGCTGCCGTTAGCCAATTACAAAGCGCTAAACGGGGTAAAGTAAGTATGAATGAACTTCAAAGCAGGAAGGCTAGTCTGGTCAATTGATTGAAAAATGAGCTTCCCCGATCGACGGAGGAAGCTCATTTTTCTCTACACACAATGGATACGGGCAGGGGGGCAGCAAGTCACTGCCTTCGAGCTCCATTGTAAACAGCTCAGGGTTGGTGGGAATGATGCAATACAAATCCTTAATTGTCAGCTTCCATGGCAGCATAGGAGTGCTGTATCCAGTACGGGCACCAGCCGATGCTCGAAGGTGATGAGTCGACCCGATTCGATCGATTCGGCCGACGAATGAAACGCTGGCCCTGATTGAATAATGAAGGCCTGTTCTTGCGAATTGGCCGCTTGATTCAGTCATGGCTGTGCGCACTGAGCAAAATATAGATGCTTGAAACCAGGGAAGCCAGCTTGATGTCTAGCGGCAGTCCCATATGACTATGGATGACAATCAAAGCGAAATTTCTTGCTTATAAAGGAGTATTTCGATGGTTACAGGGAAAACCCGGTGCTCTTGTCTTTAAGATGAGAGTGGCATCGCTGAGCGGACGTATCGCCCCATGACGTGCAGGGAACTGAGCTCTATGCACAATGCACAAAAAAAGTGCCAAACCTATATATTTGCCGGTTAAAATAAATATCGAACCGACGATAAGAAAAGCAAAAAGGCAATTCCAAAACATAACCACATGAGCCATTTGTCTTGTCGATCAAAAAGATTCATCTTATTTTCCCCTTTACATAGTCTGCATTGAATAAAAACAAGCGTAACAGCAATATCAATGCCGGTATCAACAACAGCAGCCCCGCCGTGAATGCTGCAACCAGTGCACGCCCCATCACTGGATTGGTCACGCCGCCGGTTAATGTCAAGATGGGATAGAGAAGATACGGGAGATGTGACTGTCCGTAACCGAAAAAGGCAAAGGCGAACTGGGCCATAACCAAGATAAACGCCCATCCATATCGATGCCTGCGCCAGATGAACCACACCGCAATCGCAAAACAAATAAAAGACAAGCCAAACATCCACCACACATCCAATGTGTTTAGGAAATGGTCTCGGTTATGATTTCGCAACGCCATAAACGTAAATAAGCTGGAGATGATGGTCGGAATGCCTCCCCAGAGTGCAAACCGGCGAAGCCATTCCAGCGCCTTTCGATCTTCAGCACGCGCCGCGTAATAAGTAAGGAAAGAAGAACTTATAAATAGAACGCTTGAAATGGCTAGCAGAACCACCGCCCAGGAATAGGTACTAAAAAACAACTCCTCCATCAACAAGTGGACGGAGTGGCCTTCAAAAGACAAAAAACCTCCTTCCGATATGGTGAAAACTGTTGACAGCGCAGCCGGAATCAGTAATCCCGTGGATCCGTAAGCAAGTAAGTAAAGATTGTTTTTTCTTGCCCCGTAATTCGTAAATGCGTAGAAGGATCCTCGGACCGCAAGCAAGATTAGCGCAATACTTCCGGGGATTAACAAAGCGGTACCATAGTAGTAAGCAGTGTCCGGAAAAAAACCGACAATACCTACGAAGAAAAAGACCAGAAACACATTCGTTACTTCCCAGACGGGAGACAAATATCGGGAAATCAGCGGCCCAATAACGGACTCGATTCCGATGACTCTGCCGTAATAAGCATAAAAACCAGCGCCGAAATCAATCGAAGCAACGATCAAATACCCGTACAAAAACACCCAAAGCACCGTAATTCCAAGCTGCTCCAACGACATCTCCATGCTCCTCTACAAAATAATACGCCTTTCCTCTAGTTCCATTTCCGCAGGCTTGTTTCGGAACAATCGACCAAGGACGAATAAGCAAATGACGCCGAGAAGCGCATACAGTGCGGCAAAAAGCCAAAACGTAACACCAACGTTGGGATTTGTTGTGACCGCATCTGAAACTTTCATATATCCTCTGATAATCCAGGGTTGTCTTCCCACCTCGGCATAAAACCATCCCAGTTCAATGGCAAGAAGGGATAATGGCCCTCCTGCAACAATCCCGGTCAGGAGCCATCGATTATAGGCATTCCAGCGCTTTATTTTGTTGATAGTCAGGAACAGAACAGGAATAGCAAGTAAATAAAAGCCGATGCCGACCATCGAATCGAACAAATAATGGACATATAGCGGCGGCCATTCCGATCTTGGAAAATCGTTCAACCCCACTACGGTTCCATTCGGATCGCCTGTGGCGAGAAAGCTGAGCCCCCATGGGATTTCAATTGCACCGGTTACTTCCAACGTGTCCGGGTTCAAATGACCTCCTACAATCAAAGAAACCCGATTTCCGGTTTCGAAATGCCATTCAGCGGCAGCCAACTTTTCGGGCTGTACCTTAGCCAGAAATTTGGCGGACCCATCTCCGATCCAAATGGTCGCGACAGCCAGAATGAGACCTGTTATCATATTTAGACGGATCGATTTTTTATAATAGACATTTTTTCGTCCCCTTAGCATGGAAAAGGCCGCAAGCATCGCAAGCAAGAAAGCGGCAGTCAAATAAGCGGAAGACAAAACATGAGCAACTTTGGAGGGCATGGCCGGATTGAACATCGCCTCCATCGGATCGATATGCAAAAAGTTTCCGTTGTCAACTGTAAAACCCTGTGGTGTATTCATAAACGCATTCACCATTGTAATAAATAACGCTGAGGCGGAAGAGCCAATGACAATGGGAATAGTCAATAGCCAATGCAGATACGGATTTTTGAATCGGTTCCATGTGTACAAATAGATGCCGAGAAATATTGCCTCGAAAAAAAAGGCAAATGTCTCCAAAAAGAGAGGCAAGCTGATCACGTTCCCTGCCAGTCTCATAAATTCGGGCCATAGTAAACTAAGTTGAAGCCCGATGCATGTGCCTGTTACGACACCTACGGCAACCGTAATGACAAACCCTCTTGTCCATCGCCTTGCCATTAGTGTATAATGAGGGTCTTTCTTGCGTATCCCCATCAACTCCGCAATCGAAATGAAAATGGGAATCCCAACACCTACTGTAGCGAATAATATATGAAAAGCCAGGGTCATTTCAGTTAACCCCCGACTCCACTCCAATGTATTCATCGTATGGTTCCCCCCCTGTTTTTACAATTCACAGCTGTTTTCATATTGGATTACTATTCCACAGTTTCCGATAACTATGCTTGAGGCTCAGGTGTTCTTTAGAAATATGTTATAATCTATGTCCACTGTTTTTCGTTTTATTTAGTGAATATGTATCACCTTTTTATCTAAGCCAAGTTACCTTCCCGGACTCCATATGGTACTCGCCACCGACTATTTTTAAACCGCCATTTACCAACTTCTCGTTTAATGCCGGGTATTCAAGTAGTTCATCCTCAACCATTTTGACATTTTCAATTACAGCCCGGTCAATGATGTCTTTTTCGGATATGCCAGCGGATATCGCCTTTTCAGCAGCCGGTTCAATCTTATTAACAATGGATTGTAAATAAGCTGGATGCCTCCTTCTTTGTAATGCCTCAATAACCGCGCCGCAGTTCTCATGCCCTAAAACTAACACAATCGGAACGTGTAAATGATCCACTGCATATTGGACACTTCCTATGACATCATCATTCACGATATTTCCAGCAACGCGAATCACAAAGAGATCCCCCAGTGATTGATCGAACACAATTTCCGGTGCTACTCGTGAATCGGAGCAGCTTATGATGACAGCGACCGGTTTTTGTTCGGAGATAAGCTGCCTCCGATTTCGAATGACATGTTTTTCTGCTAAATGCCCCGTAACAAATCGTTGATTTCCTTCTTCCAACAGACGAATCGCTTGCACAGGATTCATTTCCTGCTTTATCTTTTCGCTGAAAGCAGGCTGGTTCAATGAACGACATCCTGTGCTGGACAGCAAACACATCCATACAACCAAACAGAGCAGGCTGCGGGACTTCTTTAATGACACAACAACGGCCTCCAATAAATATTTGAATTTTTGAATATTTAACTTATCTGTTCCCTCCCTTCGCAAGATTTATTCCCACTAAAACAAAGAGGCACCTTCATAAGGTGCCACCGCTACATATAATCGTTATTTATAATGGAAGAGGTTCGTTAACGACAGGATCAAGCTGTAACCTTACGAGGACGCCCGCATGCACGAGCCCAGCCCCAAACCCATACAGTAAGGCTTTATCTCCCGCACGGATTTTCCCACTCCGAATCCCTAAATCGAGTGAAAGGGGGATCGTTGAAGACGATGTATTACCGAAGTGAGTTAGACTATGCAACGTACTTTCTATAGGGAACTCCAGTTTCTCACAAAGCGGCTCAATCAGTCGCAAATTCGCGCTATGGGGAATAAACCAGTCCACATCGTTTATTGTCTGACTGCTTTTGTTCATCAATTGATGAATCGAATTGGGTATTGTTCGCATCACCCAACGGAATACTTCCCTTCCGTTTTGGACAATGCAATTGTTGTCGCACAACTTTTGCTCGCCGAGTCTATTGGCAAGCCCTGTCCGATAAATATGGACCCCACCTGTGCCATCGGAGCCAACATGATGACTGACGAATCCCTCAAACTGGTCATCTCTTTCCACGAGAACGGCACCGGCGGCATCGCCAAACAAGACGCAGGTTGTACGATCCGAATAATCTGTAATTTTGGACAGCGTTTCACCGGCAATGACCAGAACCTTCCTATGCAATCCAGAAGCAATCAAGCCATGAGCCATGATAAGTCCATAAGTAAATCCAGCACAAGCGGCACTAATATCAATCGCACCAGCGTTTTGAATTTGAAAATGGGCTTCAATTAAGCAGGATACTGTAGGAAAAGGAAAATCTGGTGTAGTGGTGCAAACAATAATAAAATCCACATCCTCGATTGTCTTGTTATACCGAGAGACGAGATTCCTGACTGCACTTATACAGAGATCGCTGGTAAATTCGTCTCGCTCAGCAATACGTCGTTCATGAATGCCTGTCCGCTGTACGATCCATTCATGACTGGTATCCACCATCTTTTCCAAATCATCATTTGTCAGTTTTCGTTGGGGTACATACGTTCCAATGGCTGTAATACGCGAATGAAACACCAATATTCCCACCCTTCATCCTTATTGAAATTGCTACGAAATCGGAAATTTTTGTCGATATTCATGAAGTTCTTTTTGAAAACGGTGGAAAGGACTGGATAACATTTTTATATTCCGTTTTATTTTGGTTTTCCTTTTCCGATTATGCTGACACTTGTGGAGTTGATCAATCTGTTTATCGATTTTTTCCCGTAGGGTTAGGATAAACCCGATCGCAATGTGAGATTTAGCCAGTTCATGAAGATCAGTAGCAAGAGCCTCACTCAAATTGCGAAGATCCGGAAGGTATAACGACTTTGTCACATAAAAGACCTCTGGCGTAAAGTCCTCACGGTAATCTTGTCCCGGGACTTGCTCCCAAAAGTCATTCCATTCTCGTAGTAGACCAGTTTCATACAAAAAGAACTTTAAAAACCCGCATAACCATGCCGTACAACTTGTATTTCGTTTTTGGCATCCAATACCTTTGACAAGATGTCGACACCCTTGACAACAGGAACCTCCATTGGCGATACAAACGTTACAAATGGAATTGGACCCAATCTCATGTAACGCATGAATCCCCATTGTTATGACGGTTTGTCTGCTTACCTGCATGAAAGGTGTAGTCAATTCGTGAGAGGATGACGAATCTTGATGTGATGAGTTATTACTCGTAGAGTCCGGCATTCGTACCCACTCCTTATGTTCTTTTAATCAAATAATCAGATATTTGAATATAGTGTGTATTATATAGGAGTTGCAACCAAATCACAATCCATGCTCCGGTATGCCCTTCTTTCCAGAATGTTTTTGGGTGAAGTTGTGTTATGATATTCATATATTCAAAAGTATAGTGATTAAGGAGGCGTTAGCCATGAATCAAAATATCCAACAGTTTAAAGCCGATTTTTTTAAGGCGCTGGCGCATCCCATGCGGATTCGAATCCTGGAGGTTCTGAGTGAAGGAGATAAAAACGTAAATGAGATACAGAGTATTTTAGGCTCAGAAGGTTCAGCCGTTTCTCAGCAGTTGGCAGTATTGCGAAATAAAAATGTGGTGACGGGCTTAAAAGATGGTACTTCTGTCATTTATTCGTTACGTGACCCGCTGATTAAAGACCTGCTCGCAGTCACAAAGCAGATCTTTGATAATCATCTCGTTGATGCCATTTCATTACTTGAGGTCATTCGAAATGAATCTTAAACTGAAAAACAAGGGTATCCATGAGCAACATCAAGGATCACCTTGTTTTTTCGTTTTGCAGCCGGAAACATGCGAAGCGACACGAGATTATTACGATTGACATTATTCGATGACAGGAGTAACATTTCACATATATTCAAATAATCAAATATATGAAGAAGAGAAGGTAGTTCAGATGAAATGGATGGGAAGATTTGAAGGATACCATGCAGCCGCATTCCGCAAGGATCTCATTTCAGGCCTCATTGTTGGCATTATCGCCATTCCATTAGGGATGGCGTTTGCTATTGCGGCTGGTGTAAAACCGGAATATGGAATTTATACCACCATCGTTGCCGGTATCTGTATTTCCTTGTTCGGAGGTTCTAAATTTCAAATTGGCGGACCGACCGGTGCATTTATTCCGATCCTTTTCGCAATTGTCATGGAATATGGATACGAAAATTTATTGCTTGCGGGATTTTTGGCGGGAATTATTCTCGTTCTCATGGGGCTATTTAAACTCGGTGCATTGATAAAATTTATTCCTCGCCCTGTAACCATCGGATTTACCGCTGGAATTGCCGTCATAATCTTCAGCGGACAAATTGCCAACTTTTTAGGTTTGAGCGGTATCGAGAAGCATGAGAATTTTCTACCAAATATGAAGGAAATTGTAATGCGTCTCACAACTACAAATCTCTACAGTGTTATCACAGCGGTGGTTTGCTTGGCTGTCATCCTCCTAACGCCGAAGTTTCTACCGAAGGTCCCTGGTTCCTTGGTAGGGCTCGTCGTATCCACTATAGTGGCGACCGTATTTTTTAAAGGGGAAGTTGCAACGATTGGATCGTCATTTGGAGCTATTCCAAGCACCCTACCCCATTTTCATTTCCCTGATCTAACCTGGGATCGCATTGAAAACTTGATTCGCCCCGCCTTTATTATTGCCATGTTGGGCGGCATCGAATCTTTATTATCGGCGGTTGTTGCCGACGGCATGACCGGCAGTCGTCATAACAGCAATCGTGAGCTGATTGGGCAAGGTGTCGCCAATATGGTAACCCCTCTCTTTGGAGGCATTCCAGCGACAGGAGCCATTGCACGAACAGCAACCAATATCAAAAACGGTGCGGTCTCACCTCTGTCGGGTATTATACATGGCATTGTTGTATTGCTGGTGCTCATTTTGTTTGCACCTTATGCATCGGAGATCCCACTTGCTAGTATGGCACCGATTCTGATGCTGGTTGCTTGGAACATGAGCGAACGAAAAGAATTCGCTCACGTCTTAAAAACCAAAACGAGCGATTCCGTTGTCCTTCTCATTACCTTTTTGCTTACGGTCTTTACAAATTTAACGACTGCCGTTGAAGTCGGATTAATCTTGGCCGTAATTCTGTTTGTGAAACGAATGAGTGATGGCTTACTGGTTTCCAAGGTATTGCCTGACCCAACAGCTAAACATGAAAAAGTGAAAGCCCACATGGTAACCGAAGGCCACGATTGTCCACAAATCGGGATCTATACCATCGAAGGCCCTCTCTTTTTCGGCGCCGCGAACATGTTTGAAAAGTCCATTATGGATACGATTCATCTTAGGCCGAAAGTATTGCTGCTGCGCATGGGAAAAGTACCTTTTATGGATACGACAGGTGAATCGAATCTGTCCAGTTTGGTGAAACATTTCGAGAAGTTTGGCGGGATTATTCTTGTATCCGGAATTCAAGCTCAGCCTTTGGATGTATTGAAGAGAACAGGGTTGTATACGCTGATTGGGGCTGAACATTTTTTTGGACATACCGGTGAGGCACTTAACTTCGCGCTATTGCAACTGGATTTGAATAAATGTCTAGGTTGTAAACATTTCGCTTTCCGTGAATGCGCGGCGTTATCAAACAAGGAGTCTCAAAAAGAAGTAATCACCAGCTTGAAGCCAGATCCATCAAGGACCTAACCTATTCTCACTCGGAGTCGCCCCAAAGACGAAATGAGGTGAATGGGAATGCAACTTGCACTTCAGCAGTACAGAGTAGATGTTTTTAAGGTCATGGCTCATCCGCTGCGATTGCAGATTTTGGAGTTATTATGTGAAGGACCGAAAGGTGTCAATGAGCTTCAAACGCGTTTACAAAGTCAAGGTTCTGCGGTTTCCCAACATTTAGGTATTTTAAAAGCGAAGCATCTCGTAATAGGAATGAAGGTTGGAACTCGCGTCGTCTATTCGGTGCAAGATCCTCTTATATGTGATCTGCTCTTCATGACCAAAAACATGTTTAACAACCAATTAATGAGCGTGATTGACATACTTGATACCAGGACTCATTGAACAGCAAGGGTCAGATCGGAAGTGTATGAAATGAGTCAAATTCATATTCAGCAAAAGGGAGAGGGGTTCTCGATCATTCTTTTGAAGCAAACGACCGGCATTCGTCAAGAATTTGGATACTGTACGGGTTATTGCGAGAGCGTCGTATTTGCTTTGGAAAAGGCGAAACAACTACACATTCCAGAACAAAACATTTTATATCAGGGGAGAAAAATTGGTTTTTTTGCTTATAGAGATCCTCTTTAAGATGAAACAATGAGCTGCTTGATATGGTTACCCGTTCGTTTCGACTACAGGAGTATATGGAAGTTTCGACCTTGCTTGAAACAACCTTTCGGCTATCTTCTTGGAAAAAACGATAACGGTTTTCGCTAAACAACTTAAGCGAGAGGAGAAGATTATGAACGATTTAAAAAATAAAGTTTTTTGTTTGACTTGTCAGAAGGTCACGTGTATCTCAAAGGCTATTCATATTCTTTCGACAACAACGGTTTCTGGACAATATCGGAAATCAAAAGGTTGCCATGATTGTCGGGCGGATAATAGAAAAGTGTTCCAACAATCGTATCCTCTATTTAAGCAAACAAGCTTGTGATGTCTTTTTGATCTTCAACTTTATTATTACCTTTATTGCACTGGGAATTATAGTGTATTTATTTATCAAGTCGTAGTCAAACCGATGGTATTAATCTGGAGGTGTCAGTATGTTGCTTGTTTATATCGCGGTTTTTGGAGTAGCCGCCTTTATTATATGGATTACCATATGGGCAACTAGTAAAGCGTATTCTAAAAAATGGGATCGACCAGATGAATAGTTAGCTATTCATGTGAAGGATGTAATGTAAGCGGTTGGGTGTGATTGCCTTGTCCAGTAGCATAAGGAGTTCGAATGACTACCCTGAGAAAAGTGGTGGGACGCTGACCTTCGAATCATTTATTCAATATAGAAAGGAGGTCGATTTTGAGCTCCAATGGATTTGGAATTTTGATGGTTAGTGTTGTTTATTTTGGTTTAATCATCTGTTCTTTTGTTATCTTGAAGACAAACAAGACTCATTCTAAGAAGCGAAAAGAAGAGGAACATTCTGATAAATGAAAGTTTTGTATCTAATTATGAACTCCGATCGCGCGATTTACGAATTATGCGTATTGCGTTCACTTAAACAACAGGTAGTTGAGTTTGGTCCGGGTTCCACCGTCCGGGCAACTTTATCTCACGTAAGGAAAGCGCCGATACAATGTTGACACTTGCCCCAGTATGGCTCTTATAGGCATAACCCCGTGAATATTTTCTTTAAGTTTCCGAATCTGTTTTTTGGTATTAGAACTTAGAGTTCTATTTTAATTTTACCGGTAAATAATAAGGGGAATAAGCATTAATTGAACACCATTGTTCCGGTTCTGCCCATTTTAGGAACCAACGATTACGTCTTACATTAAATACATGTAAACAAAGTGGAAGCCCTTATTTAACAAGGGATTCCACTTTTGGAGTTTGGATAACTGACACTTCGCTGGTACTACCCCTAGAAATAAGAAGGGCTTATATCTTTCCTTCGGGTACAGTGTCCGCGGTACGATCTTTGATAAAAAATGTAGTAAGTAGGGCAATCATACTTCCGATCAATCCGTACAAAAATATGTGATGGATTCCGCTCATAAAATCTTCTGATCTCGTCAGAATTGCCCCCATGATCGTTACGCCTATTGCTGTTCCTATGTTACGAGCAAACATCATAAATGAAGTTGAAATTCCTTTTTCATGCGGTTCAACAAGCTGCTGGGCTCCGATAACGCCTGTTGTCGATAATAAACCGAAAGCGAAACCTTGAATCATCAAAACAAAAAATACATACCAAAATCCATTTCCATCGTGCAAAAAAGCTAGGAAGACTCCGGAAGTCACGAGCAGAATACTTCCAATAATAAACAGACGGCGATAACCAAATTTCAAAATCCATTTTCCCGCCGGAACAGATGCAGAAATCCAACCAAGGGCAGTTCCTAGTAATGCGATGCCACTTTGGAAAACGGAGAGTTTGGTTATGTCCTGTAGAAACAATGGGATATAGCTTGCGGTTCCAAATAAGGCCGCCCAACCAAGGAAACCGTTAATGTTCATCCAGCGAATCGTTTTATCTTTAACAATGGAAAGGGGAACGAGTGGTGATGCTTGCTTTTTTTCAAAGAAGTAAAAGGCAATGATGAATATTGCGCCAACACTGACATAGAGGATTTGATTGCTTTCAACGACAGTTGCCAGAAGCAATACACTGACTCCAATAATAAACAAAAGTGCACCAATATAATCGATACGTGCTTTTTTGGGTGTATACTCCTCATTATATGGTAATAAAGTGAGCAACGTTAGAATGCAAATCGGGATATTTATAAAGAAAATCCATCTCCATGTCATATACTCCACGAAAAATGCGCCTAACAGCGGTGCGATGACTGCGGACAGTCCCCACATTGACGTCCCCAAGGCTTGAATTTTTCCGCGCTGTTGAATGGAAAATAGATCGCCTGCAATAATAGCTGGAAAAGGCATCATGAAGCCAGCACCGATACCTTGAATTCCACGGAAAATAACAAGCTGTACCATCGTTTGCGACACACCGCACAGTATAGAACCAATTAAAAATAAAACAATGCCAAAGGCAAAGACTCGTTTCCGGCCAAACAAGTCTGATAATCGACCTGCGACTGGAGCGAACACGGTGGTCGCGATCATATAAGAGGCAAACGGCCACGCAAAAAATTCAAACCCACCAAGACTCTTTGCTATGATTGGCATTGTTGTATTCATAATCGTTGTATCCATTGATGCAACTAATAGGGCGAGTACAATACTTATCAATACTGTTGTTCTGCTTTTCAATCAAACACCCTCCCAACATCTTGGGATCAATTATTTTACAACAATAACTGGACACTGTACTCTCTTAACCACTTTATGACTTACGCTACCCAAAACAAATTCCTGTAAGGCATTTAACCCGCGGCTTCCTATAATGACCAAGTCCACTTTTTCATTATTTGCATATTCCACAATAGCTGGACCAGGATCTCCAGTAATAATCTTTGTTTCATGATTAACATTTTTAGCAGAAAGTTGTTCTGCAATAGGAAGCAATTTTTGATGTCGTTTCAACTCTATTTCCTCATGATTTTGAGAATGCAAGACTTCACTTTTAATTTTGGATAAGTCTGCTACAAATAAGATTTCAATGGTGGAATCTGGAATCAAGGATGCAATTTTTGCAGCCTCCTGGGCTGCCCGAATCGAGTTTTTTGACCCATCAGCAGCGAGTAAAATACGTTGATACATATTCATCTCTCCCCTACATTAGTGTGCTTTTAATTGAGCATTTGCATCTTGGTATACGGCTAACTTATCTATAATTTTTTTACTAGATGCATTTAGTCCTTTAATCGTGACATGATTATTGTTTTCACGATATTTGATGACTACTTTATCTACTGCGCCTACGCCAGAATCGTCCCAAATGTGTGCATGAGAGAAATCAATAACAATATTTACATCCTCAGCGATATTAAAGTCAAAGGCTTTTATGAAGCCTTCCACAGAAGCAAAGAACAATTGCCCCGTTACATCAAATATGATTTCTTTGCTGGTCTGTCGTCTTCTAACCTCTAGTTTTGAAATCTTGGCCACAAAGAAGATCGCGCTAAGAATAACACCGGCTATAACGCCTTTGGAGAGGTCATGAGTTGCCACAACGATAATGACCGTAGTCAACATTACAAGAGCATCCGTCTTTGGAGCTTTACGCAGATACGAAAATGATGTCCAATCAAATGTGCCAATCGATACCATAATCATAATCCCAACCAAAACAGGCATCGGTATTTGTACAACCAATCCGCCTAATACAAGAATCAGAAATATTAAGAACAGACCTGCAACTAACGTGGACAACCTGCCGCGGCCCCCTGATTTGACGTTGATTACAGATTGACCGATCATGGCACATCCAGCCATACCGCCAAAGAAACCTGTAATAATATTTGCGATACCCTGTCCTCTGGATTCTCTGTTCTTGTTGCTTTCTGTTCCTGTCATATCATCAACGATAGAGGATGTAAGCAACGATTCCAGTAATCCGACAATGGCTAAAGCGACAGAGTAAGGAAAGATGATTTGAAGTGTTTCAAAATTAAATGGAATGTCCGGGATAAAGAAAGAAGGCAGGGTTTGAGTGATTCTTCCTAAATCCCCAACCGTTCCTAAATCTAAATGTCCCCAGATGGCAACCGATGTAAGGATGATAATAG
Source organism: Paenibacillus sp. VTT E-133280 (assembly GCF_002264385.1). Lineage (NCBI taxonomy): Bacteria > Bacillati > Bacillota > Bacilli > Caryophanales > Paenibacillaceae > Paenibacillus > Paenibacillus sp. VTT E-133280. The sequence goes on along the minus strand of NZ_NFUX01000007.1, from coordinate 59,810 downwards.
CGATTAATGGGGCTGGTATGGCTTTGAAAAAACGAGGCAATACATATACAATAATCAAAGTAATAGCAACAAACACATAAGTCAGAGTTGATATGCCAACAAAATGAGGGACCTGCGCCATAAATATCAGGATTGCGAGTGCGTTAACAAAACCGATCATGACGGCTCTAGGAATAAATTTCATTAGCTTTGCAATCTTGAATAATCCCAAAATAAGTTGTATGATCCCGGTGAGTATAGTGGCGGCTAATAAATATTGTAATCCGTAATCTTTAACTAGAGGTACCATCAGCAAAGCCATCGCGCCAGTAGCGGCGGAAATCATACCTGGACGACCGCCTACAAAGGCTATAATGACTGCGATACAAAAAGAGGCATATAAACCAACCATAGGATCGACACCGGCAATAATGGAAAAGGCAATCGCTTCTGGAATGAGAGCCAAAGCGACAACAATTCCAGCAAGTATGTCGCCCCTTATGTTTGAAAACCACTCTCTTTTTATTCTTTCAACCACGTTTACTTCCACTCCTTATTTATTTTTAGTGTGACTTTTAACTCTCATAAAAGTCAGGTTCCGTATTAGGCTCATTCATTTTATCACCAAAAGGACCAAAATGGAACCTTTTAGGTCCCTTTTTTGTGGTATGCTTTCAAAAGGGCTTCTGCAGTAAGGAGGGCACGTTATGTTAATTGGTTATATGAGACCCTATCAAGATGATTTAAATTGTAAAATCCAAATAGAGACTTTGAAAGAACTGAATTGTGACCAATTCTTCACTGAGGAGCATTCATCCCCTAAAAAAAGAGTAATGTTAATAAAAATGATGAATGAACTTCAACCAGGGGATACAGTTGTTGTTGCAAGGCTATTTTCATTTGCGGATTCTACCCGGCATCTAGCAGAGCTATTAAATCAATTAAATGAAAAAAGGTCATATCTCTATACTGTTGGCGAAGGGATAAATACGAATCAATCATCAGGATACTCATTTCATGACAGCGTAAATTATTTATTGAATTTTCAAAGTGATGTCATTAGTGAGAATACTAAAAAGGGATTGTATGAGGCGAAACAAAAAGGAATGAGTCCTGGCCGTCCGCGAAAGCCTGATGAGAATGTGAAACGAGCCATTCATATGTATCAGAGTCAAAAGTATAGTCTTGCACAGATAAAGGAAGAGACGGGAATTAGTAAAACTACACTATATCGCTATTTGGAGAGTTGATCTAGTCCAATATAGACTGCCTTAGGGGGAGTACCAGCGAAGCTGATACCACCCGGCCTTCTTGGAAATTTATGAGTCATATTCAACAAACTATTTTGTTCCATACTTTTGGACTTCGTGACAGTGACGCTGGTAATACCCCAATTAACCCGGCCTGGGTTCCGGACCGGGACGAAATAAAGTTGGAATAATTGGATTTAACTAACCTTCAGCAGACAGTGCAATTGCTTTTGTTTCATGAACTGTACCATATGGATGCTCAGGAGGCGCATAGATAACGTAAACTTTAAGGGGGGTATTGCCTGTGTTGGTTACATTGTGCCATTTTCCAGCAGGTATCATAATTGCATAGTCATCATAGGCCATTACTTGAAAATCCAATTTGTCCTTCCTATCACCCATTTGAACAAGTCCCTGACCTTCTTCAATACGTATGAATTGATCAGTTGTCGGATGGACTTCTAAACCGATATCATCGCCAACATTAATACTCATCAGAGTTACTTGAAAATGTTTTCCTGTCCATAAAGCGGTACGGTAAGTTTTGTTTTGCTTTGCTGCCTGGTCAATATTCACTACAAGTGGACTTTGTCCATAATCTCTTAATTTCATTTTTCCGTAGGGATTACTATCAGTATTATACCAATTGTAATAGTGAGGATTATAATCCCGATAGTTGTTATTCCAGCTGTTATGCATCGGATTATGCCATTGATAGTGATGGCATGATTTATGGAACATACTCATTCTCCTCTTATGATTCAGTGTTTACTTTTTTATCATATGCAACTGCCTATATAAAGGAGTGCAAAACCTGCAGTAATGGGCAAGAGCCTAAATAATCACAAGACAAATACAAACTATTTACAAATGGTCCTCGATGCCCAACTCCTGGAACTTGACGAACTGTCGTTCCGGTTTTTGATCTTTAGCCGACACACGGCCATATCCCAGCTTCATGTGTACTTTCTCCCCCATATTAGTTCCACCCGCAAAGTCAATGTAATAAAATATAATTGAAAGTGCTTACGTCCTTGAAGCGAAAGGCGAAGCGTATATATGGTAACGCCAACATTTCGGAAATTCTGTACGCTAAGGACTTCCCAAAAAGCGATGTAAAAAAATGTGGGTGCACAAACATTCTCGGTAATGAATTCTTTTTAATTAAAGAGGAAGAATATCTATTTGACCCTGTACTTAAGTACAGGGTTTATACTACGTGTGAGGTGAAGCAAATGCAGTTTCGTATCGGAGAACTTGCTGATAAATGTAACGTTAACAAAGAAACTATCCGGTATTATGAACGAATCGGTTTAATTACAGAACCTTCTCGTACCGATTCAGGCTACCGAATATATCCAGAACAAACAGCCGATCGTATAACATTTATTAAACGCATGCAGGAATTGGGATTCGTATTAAATGAAATTGACAAATTGTTAGGTGTTGTTGATCGGGATGAAGTAAAGTGCCGCGATATGTATGATTTCACTGTTCAAAAAATAGAGGACATCCAGCGTAAAATTGAAGGCCTCCGAAGAATTGAACGGATGTTGGTAGACCTTAAAGAAAGATGCCCCGAAAACAAAGATATTTAGTGAATGCCCCATTATTAAAACAGTGATGAATTAAAGACTGCACAAGGAGTGATACAAAATGCATAGCTGCTGTCAAACTTCCACTGATAATCCAACAAAATCAATTCAATGCCCTGTTTGTTACCAAAAGGGCAAAACTATTCAATTGATTACGCTCAAATCATTGCTTCAACCAACCGCGTTAGAAACAATATACCCTGAATTAACTTACACTTTTTGCGCGAATTCATCTTGCGAAGTTGTCTATTTTAGTGATGAGCAGACATTTGGCAAAGATATGCTCAAAGTTTCGGTGTTCCAAAAAGACGCTGCATTGGAAGTACCCGTTTGTTACTGCTTCGGATGGACAAGAGAACGCTTAATACAAGCCGTTCAGGAAAATCAGAATCCAATTGACCATATAAGAGAACAAATTCAAGCTGGTCGCTGTGGGTGTGAGGTTAATAACCCACAAGGAGCCTGCTGTTTGGGCAATGTCACGTCATTCATCCGGAGCCTTGACAAGATCTAATTTCTTGTCAATCTTACGAACCTCTATATCGTTTCACCCGGTGAAAATTAATCGAAAACATCGCAGTTCCTTCCCCGGCGGCTGCTTTTTTCTTTTTCAACGTTAATACTGCGATAACAATTGGCATGTAAAATCATATTTGAAATAAGCAAATAATTATATGGCTATTTACAAGGGGTAGGGGAGTGTGGGAGAATGAAACGGGATGTTACGCGGATTTATTTCCTTTGCGGGCAAAATCGGTGCCGAAGTCAGATGGCCGAAGCCTTTGCTAAGTTTTATGGCGGGGATCATGTGGTGGTGGAGAGTGCCGGATTAGAACCATCGAAAGAAGTGCATCCTTACACCGTTGAAGCTATGCGCGAGGTAGGCATCGATCTTTCCCAGCATGTTTGCAAAAAAATCGATATGAAATTTTTTCTAGCGTCGAATGCCATCGTCAAGTTGTGCGAACAAATTGTAGAACGCTGTCCTATCGTACCGTTTAAGATCATGAACGTCGAGTGGAACATCCCCGACCCGTTGGCTGTAGACGGCGGCAACCTGGAAGACGTGAAGAGAGCGCGTGACGAGATTCGGGAGAAAGTAATCGGGTTGTTAAAAGGGATGGACATTCCCGTCGCTTAAAAGGAGTGAAGCAGTTGAGCAAACTAGAAGAAGTAGCGGATGCCTTGAAGCTATTGGGGGACCGGAACAGACTCACTATCGTAGCCTTGTTGCAGGTGAAGGAACTGTGCGTGTGCGAGATCGTGGACATTTTGAAAACGAGCCAGCCCAATATCAGTCAGCATATGCGCAAGCTGCGGGACGGGGGCCTGGTCAAAGAGTCTCGCAGGGGACAGTGGGTTTATTATTCGCTCTGCCTGGAAGACAAGCCTTATATTTTGGATATTCTAAAAGAAATTCCTTCGCAAGCGGCGCTGATTGAGCCTGCCGTTTGCGAAACCAATGATTGCTGTACGTAGTTCAGGAGGAAGCATAAATGGTTTATGTGGCGATTTTCATTTTCTTGGTAACGTTGCTTTTTGTCATTTGGCAACCGAAAGGATTAAATATCGGCTGGTCGGCAAGTGCCGGAGCGATCCTAGCTTTGCTCTTTGGTGTGGTCAGCTTCGCGGACGTCGGCACCGTAACCGGTATCGTGTGGAACGCTACCTTGGCGTTTGTGGCCATTATTTTAATCTCACTGGTGCTGGATGAAATCGGATTTTTTGAGTGGGCTGCATTGCATATGGCGCGGCTGGCACGCGGAAACGGCCTGCTCATGTTTGTATTTATCATCCTGCTGGGATCGGCGGTTGCCGCCCTGTTTGCCAATGATGGCGGGGCCTTGATTATTACCCCGATTGTACTCGCCATGGTCCGGGCACTTAAGTTTGATGAAAAGATGATCCTGCCGTTTATTATGGCCAGTGGGTTCATTGCGGATACGGCATCTTTACCGCTTGTCGTCAGCAACTTGGTTAACATCGTATCTGCGGATTATTTCAACATCGGTTTTGCGGAATACGCGAGCCGCATGATTGTTCCGAATTTCTTTTCCGTCATTGCGAGCCTCATTGTGTTGTATCTGTATTTCCGGAAGAGTATCCCGAACACTTACAATCTTAAGCAACTGAAAAAGCCGAAGGAAGCCATCAAGGATATGCGGCTATTTAAGTTATCTTGGGTCATTTTAGCCGCGCTGCTTGTTGCGTATTTTATCAGCGAATTTTTCTCGATCCCTGTATCCATTATTGCCGGGGTTGCCGCGATTGCCTTTTTGTTCGCGGCGAGAAAAAGCCCTGCGATTCATACCTGGAAACTGGTAAAAGGCGCTCCCTGGGCTGTCGTGATCTTCTCTATCGGCATGTATGTGGTCGTTTATGGCTTGCGCAATGCCGGACTTACGGATGCACTGGGCAGCGTCATTCAAGCGGTCGCAGACCAAGGGTTATTTGTGGCTACCGTAGGTATGGGTTTTATTGCAGCCATCCTGTCGTCCATTATGAACAACATGCCCACGGTCATGATCGATGCGCTGGCCATCCAAGGCACGCAAACCGATGGGTTCATTCGTGAGGCGCTGATCTATGCGAATGTGATCGGTTCGGACTTAGGACCGAAAATTACGCCAATCGGCTCACTGGCAACGCTGCTTTGGCTGCATGTCCTATCCACGAAAAACGTGAAAATCAGATGGGGCTATTATTTTAAAGTCGGCATTTTGTTAACCATTCCTACGCTGTTCATTACGCTCACCGGTCTATATGTATGGCTTTATCTTATCCAGACGCTACAGGTGAATGTATGGTTATGTATCGCGGTGATCGTGATCGTCCTAGTGGTAGTTGCAATGATCATGAAGACTTTTATGAGAAGTAAACAAGCGAAAAGAGTTCATCAAGGCGATTAACGAATTGAAATCAAAGGAGATTGTTCACCATGGAGAAAAAACCGTTAATTTATTTTTTGTGCACCGGAAATTCTTGCAGAAGCCAAATCGCGGACGGGTTTTTAAACGCACTTGGCAGCGACAAATATGAAGTCAAAAGCGCAGGTCTTGAAGCACACGGACTAAATCCGCGTGCGGTGCAGGTCATGCAAGAAGCTGGCGTAGATATTAGCAAAAACACCTCCGATGTGATCGATCCGGACATTTTGAATCGCGCCGATTATGTCATTACCTTGTGTGGCCATGCCGACGAGCATTGTCCTGTGATCTCCAACAAGAACGTAACGAAATGGCATTGGGGTTTTGATGATCCGGCAAAAGCAACCGGAACGGAAGACGAAATCATGAACCAGTTCCGCACCGTTCGCGATTCGATTAAGAGCCGGATTGAACAATTCGTCAAAGAAGGGAAATGAGGTGGCGACGATGATCAAACGAATGCATGTTGCTTTAAACTGTACGGAGCTGAACAAGTCTTTGGAGTTCTATCGCGCTTTTTTTGGGGCAGAACCGAGTAAGGTTAAAGATAACTACGCCAAATTCGAGTTAGAAGAACCGGCGCTTCATTTTTCGCTCAATGTACGTCCCTTCGAACAAAAGGGTGTACTGAACCACTTGGGATTTCAAGTGAATAATACGGAAGAAGTGCTGGCCATGGGGGAGAGGCTTCGTCAAAGCGGACTGCTACTGATTGACGAGATGAATACCACATGCTGCTATGCGGTGCAGGATAAAGTTTGGGTGTATGATCCGGACGGCAACGCTTGGGAGATTTTCTACACAAAAGAAGATTCAGAATTCGAATCCGCCGGAGAAGCCAGGGATTTGTCCCTGTGCTGCGCGCCGCCAGCGGCCCCGGTTCCGATTGAGTTTGGATCGTTTAAAAAAGGAGTATAGTCCATGGCGTCTGAAAAAACCTACCATGCTTTGATTCCTGATAAAATTTTTATGGGCGCGGCAGCCGATGTTGAATCGATGGTAAAAAATGAAGGTATCGACGTGATCGTGGATCTGCGCGGCGAAGCGACGGATTGCGCCTATCCAGCGGCGAGTGCGGAATGGATTCAAATTCCGTTAGCAGATCATGCTGCTATGCCGCAAGAAAAAGCCTTCGAGCAAGCGATCCAGGCCGTCACCGAAGCTTTTCATCAAAATAAGAAAGTGGCTTTTCATTGTGGCGGAGGAAAAGGACGGACAGGTACGGTAGCCGCTGGCACCTTACTTGCTTTGGGATTAAGCGATACGCTTGACGAAGCCGAGGCCAAGGCAAAGAGCATTCGCAACATCATTGATATTAAGCCATCACAGAGAGAATCTTTGCACCAACTATATCCCGGTAAATAAGCAAGCAAGAGACCACTCAGCCGAGTGGTTTTCTTTTTGTGTGATTAAAAACATTTGCATTTTGCAAATAAATATTGTATAACTAAAACATGAGGTGAATCACAGTGGAAAATGTTCGCGAACTATTTCAGATCATGACACGCCGTTTTGGGTTTCTCAATAAAAATTGCTGCTCCGCCGGTGGCTGCGATATTTCCTTAGTGCAAAGCCATATTCTTTACGAGATCGATCGTCAGCATCAACCGTCCATTCAGCAGGTAGCCGAGGCGTTAGGAACCGATATAACGACCTTTAGCCGACAAATCCAATCGTTAATCAAAATGAACTTAGTGAAAAAATCGCCCGATCCCAACGACCGAAGGGTATATGTGCTTTCTCTCACGACAGAAGGCAAATATGTAGCCACAACGATTGACCAGCAATGTAACGCTTATTTAGCAGAGATTTTCTCTCACATGAACGATTTTGAAAAAGAAACGGTCATTCGCTCCATTAAGCTTTTGAATGAAGCGATGTCAAAATCCAGCTTATGCTGTTCCACCCCCATCGGGTGATTTCTTTTCTCTTATACTTGCAAATTGCAAATAATTAGGAGGGTAATGGGTATGAATGAGGTATTGGATACGATTGTCATTGGAGGGGGGCAGGCGGGTCTTGCTTCCGGTTATCATCTACAGAAGAAAGGACTTCGATTTCTGATTTTGGACGCGAGTGACGAGGCGGGCGGTTCGTGGCCGCGTTATTACGATAGTCTCAAACTATTCTCCCCGGCACGCTTTTCGTCGATGCCAGGTATGAAGTTCCCCGGCGATCCGAATGGCTATCCCAAGCGTGATGAAGTCATTAGTTATTTACAGGATTACCGGGCAAATTTTCAATTGCCGGTCCGAACCAATCAACGCATTGCATCGGTCGAAAGGGATGGAGAAGGGTTTGCGGTCCGTACGACGGCAGGGGATACCTTTCGGGCGCGCACCATCATTAATGCGACCGGCACCTTTCACAATCCCTATACGCCAGTTTTGCCGGGGCAGGAGGCGTTTCAAGGCCGCACGCTTCATTCCTCCGAATACCGAAATCCGGAGCCATTTCGCAGTCAGCGTGTAGTGGTGGTCGGGCGCGGCAATTCTGCCGTACAGATCGGTGTTGAACTGGCCGAGGTGAGCAAGACGTCTTTAGCTGTACTCCGGCCGGTCCAGTTCGTGAAACAAAAGGTATGGGGCCAGGATGTGCATTTTTGGATCAAACTGATTGGGTTTGACACCTTTCCATTTTGGCGGTTCGGGAAAACCGCGCCGAGTTCAAGTGCGGTGAACGATTCGGGCGGGTACAAAGAAAAAGTAGCGGCAGGAAAACCGGATCAACAACCGATGTTCACGTCCTTTTACAAGGATGGCGTCATTTGGCCGAACGGGACAAAAGAGCCGGTGGATACGGTGATCTTTGCGACAGGCTACCGGCCGCATCTTCCCTACCTTCAAGCGATTGGCGCGCTGGATGCGGAAGGAAGGCCGTTACATCAAGCAGGCATAAGCGACGTTCCGGGGCTTTATTATGTTGGGCTGGAAGGGCAGCGTTCCTTTGCTTCTGCTACCTTAAGGGGGGTGGGGCCGGACGCGCAGTTTGTTGTTAAAAAGCTTTTGCATCATCTTAAACACTGAATGCTTACATTTTTTGATAAAAGGATGGGACCGACTTGAACCTCAATTGGTTTGCTGCGGAAATGCTCATGAAACAACACCAAAGGGAAATCGAACGATCTGCTAGAGAAGCGTGGAAATGGTCAGAAGCTATGCCAAAGCAATCGGCCCGATTCTTTAACCGACGGCCAATCATTCGTGCAACACCAACGACCTGCTGCGCTGCGAGCTGCTGATGAATGTATAAAAAAACTAAGGAGTGATCTTTCATGAATCAAGTGAGTAATGATCAAATTCGTCAAAACGTTCGGAATCGGTATAAGGAGATCGCCTTACAGGACGTAGGGGCGGGGTCCTGTTGTACGCCAGCGTCAGCTAATGCTTGCTGTGAGTCGCCCGCGGCCGTTTCCGCTAAAATAGGCTACTCGTCAGAAGAACTGACAGCCGTTCCGGATGGGGCGAACCTTGGCCTCGGCTGTGGCAATCCGCAAGCTATTGCCGCTTTGCAACCGGGAGAAGTCGTGCTGGACCTGGGCAGCGGCGGCGGGTTTGATTGCTTTCTTGCCTCCCGTCAGGTGGGCGCTTCTGGCCGCGTCATTGGTGTAGATATGACACCGGAAATGGTTAGCCGCGCTCGCGAAAATGCCAGTAAAAGCGGATTTACCAATACGGAATTTCGGCTGGGAGAGATCGAGCATCTGCCGGTTAGGGACCACTCGGTGGACGTGATTATTTCGAACTGTGTCATTAATCTGTCCCCGTCGAAGCAGCAGGTGTTTGACGAGGCGTTCCGTGCGCTGCGTAACGGGGGCCGACTGGCCATATCGGATGTCGTGGCAACGGCCGATTTTCCGGAAGAAATCAAGCAGGATATCGACCGTATCTATTCGGGGTGTATTTCCGGAGCTTCTTCCATAGGCGAATTGGAGGCCATGCTTGCGCAAAGTGGTTTTACCCATATTGAGATCGAACCAAAAGACGAATCCCGGACGTTCATCAAGGATTGGATTCCTGGCGCAAATGTCGAACAATACCTGGTGTCCGCCGCGATACGTGCCATCAAGCCTTGAGCCATGACGGGCCGAACTGTTGCAGCTCAAGTTGAGCGAACATGTTCGGCATAAATAATAAGGCGCTGTCGGTTAGCTGGCAGCGCCTTCGCCTTTGCGCGGGATTGTGAGTTACTATTAAATGTCTTGTGGAATGTGGCTGATCAGAGAGTCAAGTATTGTTTAGTAGATCATAAAAGGGACCGTCACAATTAGCGGCCCCTTGAGTAATTAACTGTGGTTTTAATTGCTCCGCTAAAATTTGCCGATGGTAGTGGAGCAGGGCTAATTCGAGTGTCGTTCTCTCCGAGTTCTCTCAAACGTCCAATTTTGCTCACTTTTTGATGAATTCCCGAGACGCGATGTGGCACTAGAGAAAGGCGATGTGAAACGCCGAAACCTCTTGATTTTATAGGCTTTTCGCGGTTCTTTGGTTCCCCTGAATGGACATGATTTCCGTTTGGTTCCCTTTAGCGTGCGCGATTCAGGTCCGTGTGGGTTAATCCCCGTGGAGGTTCGAGTCCTCTCGACCGCATACCTAAGTGCTTATAAATTAGCTGTACTTTTGAATTGCTCTTCAACCTGAAGAGCCTTTTTCTATTTATAAGGATATTTCAAATTTGGATAACTCTAATGTAAAAGAAGTGAAGCGAAGATGGAACCTATTGTAAATGTCAATACGAAGCGAAGTGTGCGGTTTCTTGAAAAATATTTTTCAGGAGAATCGTTAGATTATCGCCATATGATTGCTTTATTTATCCCTATTCTGGTAGATCAGGCCTTTATAGTGGGGCTAAATCTAGTGAATACGGCCATGATCAGTTCGTCCGGTGTGGCGGCTATCAGTGCGGTGAACATGATTGATTCCCTTAATCTTTTTCTCATTAGTGTGTTTATCGCGGTATCAACAGGTGGTACGGTTGTCGTAGCGCAGTATAAAGGAAGCGGCAATAGTCTTATGGTATCAAAAGCTACCGCAGGCGCCACTTCATCGGTTTCCCTTATGGCTTTTGTTATTGGTATGTTTGGCATTCTTTTTCACAATCCGCTGCTCAACTTACTATTTGGAGCGGCCTCGCCAGAGGTAATGCACAACGCCCGAATCTATTTAATTGGGAGCTGCATCTCCTATCTTGGAATAGCTGTGGTAGAGGCAGTTTGTGGTGCTCTTCGAGGAATCGGAAGGACGAGAGCCTCGCTTGCGCTATCGCTCATTATGAATTTAGTTTACGTCCTCTTGAATCTCGTATTTATTAACCTTTTGCATATGGGCGTTCTTGGGATGACCATTTCTATAAATATAGCCCGATATTTGGGTGCGATATGCGCTCTTTATTATTTGTTCCGGATGGACAATGAATTGCATATTCGAATTCGTGACTTATTGGTTGTTCAATTCTCTATGCTCAAAAAAATAATGTTCATCGGTATGCCTTTTGCGGCAGAGCAGATGTTCTTTAATGGTGGTAAGATTCTGACGCAAGTCTTTATCGTCAGTCTCGGTACTTACGCGCTTGCTACAAACGCTATTGCCTCTTCCTTTGCGGGGATTATGCAAATTCCGGGTAATGCGCTGTCTTTGACGATTATTACAGTGGTCGGACAATGTATGGGAAGCAATAATGTTAAGGATGCCCGGAAATTTATTAAATCGTTTCTCGTAGCATCTTCCCTTTCCTTTGTGGTGATGGGATTGTTAGTTATGCCTTTCTTCCATCCGCTAGTGTCGATGTTCCATCCACCTGCAGAGATTGTGAGGGATATCTTCATAATTGTACTTATTAATACAATCGTACAAATACCGCTGTGGTCTGTTAGCTTCATAACACCGTCAGCGCTTAGAGCAGCGGGGGATTCCAAGTTCACATCTATGGTGTCTATGTTGAGTATGTGGTTGTTCCGTGTAGTACTCGGATACCTCTTAGGGATTGTTCTCGATTTCGGTCTACTTGGGGTTTGGTTAGCTATGAACTGTGAGTGGGGAATTAGAGGATTCATATTTCTACGGCGCTTCATGGGTAAGAAGTGGGTTCAGCATCGTGTGATATAGTAAAAGTAAAAGACACCCCGTGTGGGTGTCTTTTTGTTTGCCATGCATGTAGTATTATTCTTCGATCTGTGAGAACAAATCATTCAAAGCTTCACTCATTGTAGGGTGAGTAAAGATATGATCTCTCAGAAAGGTAAAATCTTGCCCTGTTTGTATTGCCATGCTCACGATATTAATCACTTCGCTGGATTCCGCACAGAACAATGTAGCTCCTAGGATTTTATTGGTTTTTGCATCTACAATTGCTTTTAGGAAGCCCTCGGTTTCATTGATTAAGCGGGCACGGGGGATAGCTGCTGAAGGTAACTTAGCGACTTTGATTTCAAGTCCTTGTTCCACGGCGGCTTCTTCACTTATTCCTACTCTGGATAGTGGGGGATCAATAAATACGCTATATGGAACAACGTCACGGTCATTTGTGGTATGGGAATGATCCCCGAAGAGATCATTTCTTACAATTCTATAATCATCTAGTGAGATATAGGTAAACTGTAAACCGCCTTTGACATCGCCGAGAGCCCAAATATGGGGAACAGTGGTTTTTAGAGAAGGGTCTACCTTAATGGCCCCCCGATCGGTCACTTCAACACCGGCGGCTTCTAAATTTAAACCCTCAATGTTTGGTTTTCTCCCCGTTGCAACTAACACAGCATCGACTTCCAACTCTTGAATAGTACCGTCTATAGTATAGGAGATGATGGTTCCGTCATTTACATCCTTCAGTCCTATAATCTTTGCATTCAGTTTGACCTCAATGTTCTTCTTGGTAAAGGTTTGGAGGACGGCGTCCGCGACATCGCGGTCTTCTTTAGGAATGAATTTCGAGGAACCCTCCAGCACCGTAACCTGTGAGCCGAATTGACTGTAGATCGAAGCGAATTCCAATCCAATATAACCACCACCAATGATGGCTAGTTTAGTTGGGAGCTCCTTAAGATCCATAATAGATGTGCTGGTATATACGAACTTACTATCTTGTATCCCATCAATAGTAGGGATAATGGTTTCAGCGCCCGTATTAATGAAGATTTTATCGGCGGTTAAGATTTTCGTCTCACCTGCATCCTTTACTTGGACTTCGTGATCCGATAAGAAGGAAGCTTCACCATTGATAACTTCTATATTCTCGTTCTGATTTAGATTATCGTAATTTTTTTGGCGTAGACTTGAAATAAGCTGATCCTTATTATGGACCGCTTCTATATAATCTTCCCCTTGATGGGCTTGATAAGCTAAGGATTTCGTAGGGATACAGGCGATGTTAATGCAAGTTCCACCGTACATTTTCTTAGAGCGTTCAATCACGGCTACTTTCCATTTTCGATTAGCTAGTTCTGTGGCAAGGGTCTTTCCACCTTTACCGAAACCAATAATAATAGCGTCAAACTTGTTCATTTTAATACCTCCGGGTCACACAGGATGTTTTAGATTATGCATATGCATAAATAGCATGTTACTTTATTATTACCCTAAATCCGAAGGTCATTAAACGAATAATAAGGAGAATTGAAGGCAAAAAAGAGATCTCCAAAAAAGGAAATCTCTTAGTCATTCATAGGATAGAGTATAATTTATCGTAATTTAATCGATCCCCCATCGACCATGATCGTTTGACCCGTAATATAGTCGGAATCTTCGCTAGCTAGGAATACTGCAACACGGCCGATATCACTTTCCAGCTCGCCCAGTCTTCTCAAAGGGATCTTCGAAATCATGCTTTGGTAGTACTCTGGGTTCGCTTCTGCCCACTCCATCATGCCAGGTGAATTAGCGATAGGAGAGATGAGGTTTACATTGATCCCGAATGGGCCAAATTCATTGGCGGCTACACGAGTAATTCCGCGGATGGCTTCTTTTGCGGCCGCATAGGAACCTTGATTGACATCGCCATTAATCCCAGCGCCCGATGAAAAGTTTATGATTTTCCCTTTAGTTTCTTTTAAATAAGGTAGTGCGGCTTGCATGAAATAGAAGGTAGGATAGAATCCGGTGTTAAAAGATAAATCCAAATCCTCCTGTGTCATTTCTTCGATCGAACTCATTCTAGATGCATGTGCATTGTTGACCAAAACATCTATTTTTCCAAACTTCTCAGCCACCTGCTGTGTAATACCTGAAAGTTTATCGTGCTCCATTAGATTGGCTTGAATGAAGATTGATTCAGGTTGATATGCTTGTAATTGCTTAATGGTTTGGTTACCAGCTTCTTCGTTGAGATCGATAATAACTACCTTGGCGCCTTCTTTAACAAATGCCATGGCCATTCCTTTACCGATACCGCCAGCTCCACCTGTAATGATTGCAACTTTCCCTTCGAGTCTATTCATGTTGACATCTCCTTATTTGAAAAAAATGTTGCCGCATGTCCAAACCCTTATCTGTATTAAGGGATAATTGTTCTTCTCCATACTTTACCCAAATTAGTAACTAACTTTACTATGAAGTGAAATTTATATCATTCCCACCTCATGAGTTTAAAATTAATTATGGATAAATAAAGGGAAGCCTATGGAAATTATCGCTCCACCATCTCTACGGTTCCCCGCCGTGATCAGACCTCCGGAGCGCTCGACGATCGCACGGGATATGGCTAGGCCTAATCCTGATTCCCCATCTTTTCCTTTAACAAATCGGTGGAACAGGTACGGAAGCAGGTCTTCTGAAATGCCAGGACCATCATCACTAACGGATAGTTGAACTTGTTCATCTTTAATAAAAGCATGAATGTAGATATGTTTGTTGGCATAACGAGTGGCATTGGAAACTACATTCAGAAGGGCTTGCAGCAGCTTATCTCTATCAGCCCGGATCGTAAGTGGCTTACAATCATCGTAGGCTACATGTAGAGTCAGCCCTTTTTTCATCAAAAGAGGGTTCATACGTTCAATCGTTTCTACGACTAAATCATCCAGAGAGATCTCGCTAGATCTAAATATATCCTCTTCACTATCCAGCTTGGCAAGTAGGGTCATCTCCGTAACGAGTTTCTTCAGACGACTACTCTCACTCATAATAATATCCAGACCTTTATCGATGCCTTCCCCTTCGAAGACGCCATCCTTGATCCCTTCAGCATAACCAGAAATAGACATCAGGGGGGTTTTTAATTCATGGGAGGCATTCTGGAAAAATTGCTTCTGCACGTGGTTAAATCGATTCAATTCGCCAGCCATGTCATATACAGATTTAGCAACAGCGCCAATCTCTCCACCAGCTTTAATCAGCTTAACTTCTGAGAAGTGGCGTTCTTTTACCTTTTTCAGCTCTTGCTGTAGCTTCATTAGAGGTTGGATTAGTTTTTTTGTGATAAATAGAGCAAATAGGAACATAAATGCGCCTGCTGCACCGAAAACGATCAGTAGTCTTTTGAGCAACGCTTGTTCAATCGTTGTAACTGCGCTCATGGGTGTTAGCAGAGTTAGCGTACCTATCGGCGTGGCTTTCACTTCTGTTATATATCTGGTATCTGTTCCATTCCAAATGCTCTGGAGATCAGAGGTCTGACCTGCGACAAACTGCGAAGTGGAGTCTAACGTGATCGAACTCATATTCGATGAGGTGGACAATACTTTTCCTGTCTCATCGCTAAGAATGGCTTCGACGTTTGCTGCGCCTACAGAGGAGGGCATGAACGCAGGCAATGTACGGATTTCAGTCTCTATATCGGCCCTTTGTGCACTCTCTTGAATCATAGTGGCTGACATGGCTGTACCAAGGGTTCGTAATTCCGCCTTTTGTGTTCCAACGAAATGATTGAGCAGCACGAAGTGGATCACGAAAGCGGTAATAGACAGGAGTAACACCAATACAATGCTAAAAGCTAAATTAATCTGATGAGCTAGCTTCATTGATTTCCACTCCTTCCTCAATACGCATGCGATAGCCATGTCCCCACACGGCTTCAATCGGCAGCAGATCCAGCTTTTTTCGCATTCGTTTAATTAAATGGTCTACGGCACGGTCGCTCCCGAAATAGTCATCGCCCCATACATGAGTTAGTAGCTCATCTCTTGTAAATGCGCGATTCGGAGAAGTTGCGAACACTTTTAGAAGGGTGAATTCTTTGCTAGTGAGTTCAATCTCCTTTCCATGCCAGAACACTCGTCTTTCATCCAATAATAACTGTAGGTGGCTAACCTCAATTTGCGTAGATAGGTGTGGGCTACTAATTGCGGGTTCCACAGGATTACTCATTTTATACCAGCGTTGTAACTGGCGTTTAATGCGAGCAACTAGCTCCCGGGGGCTAAATGGCTTGACCAGATAATCATCACTGCCAAGCTCTAAGCCTAATATTTTATCCACTTCATTATCTCTTGCGGAGATCATAATAATGGGTACCTCGGCTTCATTGCGAATCCGCCGACAAAACTCGTACCCGTCCATGCCAGGCAACATTACGTCGAGCACCCACATATCGGGTGGGCTTGTCTGCCATAAGGTCCATGCTTCCTCAGCGCTGCCAAGGCCAATCGTGCGGTAATTTTCTTTTTGTAAATAAGCTTCTACAAGATTACGTATATGTTGATCATCGTCTACTACGGCAATGAGATAGTTGGTATTCATTTCGTTACCTCCAGATTATTCTTCTACAAGTATATCAATCTGCAGGTGGGTATAGGGGTCTGCCATCGTTTTTCCACAAATTAACCAATGTTATGCCACACCCCTTTTGTATGCTTGGACTTGTAAGATCATTCAAATCGACGAGGAGTGTTGTATTTATGAATCAACAGATGTTATTTAAAAAGTTAGCGTTGTCCGCCCTACTAGTGTCCGCAGTTGCCGCACCGACTGCAGTGAACGCAGCTAGTGAAGCTAAGGATCAAAGCGCGAAATCAACAAAAGCAGCGGTGGTTACTCCAGCAACGAGTGGAGCACTTTCTGTAACCTTAACTAAGATGGATTGGGTAGATCCTTTGGAGCTAGCTAAGACCTATGCACCTAATACCCTAGAAGATTGGAAGAAAACTTTGGACGAATATTATAAGAATGCTGGATTCAGTGTGACCGGAGCTACCGGGCTTGTGCCTGCGCAACCGGTGGAGGGAGTTCAATTCACAAAAGAAATTTTATCCGACGATGCTCTGCCAGTGAGTTATATTGAAGCGGGCCACAGTGCTCAATTAGTATTGCCTGATGATATGGAGCGGGATACCGAATTCACTACTACTTCCATTAAAGCTGTAGCAGCGACTTCAATAGCAATTTCCATGGCAGACCTTAGTGAAGCTGATAAAGCCTTTTTCAAAGCTCAAGAAGATCTGAATAGTGCAGCTAAATCCAAGGATGCCACCGTGATTAAGGAAGCTCTGGCTAATCTGTTGGACCATTATAAAGAGAAGATCAAGGATCTAGAAACAGCTAAGTAACAGCAATTAACGCGGCTGGGTACAAAGTTGAGATATTGAAAAGGTAAAAGTATAAAAAGACACCTCGAGGGGTGTCTTTTTTTCATGATACGAAGAATGGCTAAGCAATAATTCCTGCAAATCTGCAGGTTCCCTCTAATCCAACTCAATTCCACTCTTTACTTGAAGCCTAGCCTTTTTGCGCCAATTCACTCCGATTACCCCGGCGATAATCATCACGGTGCCGGTCCAATGGTACCATTCCAGTTGTTCATTCAGCAGAAGCACACCGCCGAGAATAGAGACAACCGTCGAAAGACTGCCGAAGATACTCACGCGGGATGCTTCCATTCGAGATAATGCGTAGTTGGAAAGGAAGGAGGTCACGAGGGAGGAGAGTACCCCAAGATAGATCATGGAGAATATGAATTTAGGCTCCTGAAAAGGTGTGAAATATTGATTCAAGGTTCCTGCCGAACCATGCTTAATGATGGAAAGTCCATTGAAGAATATAAACCCGAATAAAGTGATCATATAGGTAAGTTCCTTGGGACTCCAGGTACGTGTTAGCTTTCGGGCTGCGACGTTATAACCGGCAAGGGATAATGCTGAGATCAGTATGAGTAAAACTCCCCAAAGACTAGAGGAAGATATACTGACACCCGGAATGGCAAAGATAAGAATAATGCCCGCAACCGAGATTAGTGTAGAGATCTTCTGAAAGCCGCTCGTAGTTTCCTTCAAGAACAACGTCGCCAAAATGATGGTGAAGATAGGCATGGTCGCCTGAATAATGCCTGCTACAGATGAGGTTGTATGCAGAAGCCCGAAGGCTTGAAGCGTAAAATACAACGAAGGGTATAGTAGAGCAAGTGGGATTACCACTGCTGCCTTGGATATTCCGAACTTCACCCGCCGCCACCCTGGAAATGTAAATAACGAAGCGGCAAGGAAAGATAATGTGAAACGGTGAGCTAATGTATCGAATGGGTCAGAGACGGTTAAGGCCATTTTTACAAATATAAAAGAAAATCCGACAATAACAGCATTCAAGACCGCAGCTATGATCGCTTTTTGAGTAGAAGATTTATTCATCAGTATGACCTCCAAAGTGTTGCGCGCATTTAGGACCGGTCCTGTTATGCTCTTTATTCTAAGGCTAGAATAGCTATGCTACAATGTAATTATTGTTCATCTGTACCGGTACAAATTAGATTCGGAGGAAGGTGAAGAGGATGTATAAGTATTCGGAAATAATCAATGATCTAGAATTACAAATCGTTGAAGACACGTATCGAGAAGGCGACAAGCTACCCTCTATTCGGGAACTAGCACTTCGTTATGATTGCAATAAGAGCACGGTGATTCGTGCACTCCAGGACCTTCAAGATAAACATCTAATCTACGCAGCTTCAAAGAGCGGATATTATGTCATGAAACGCAGTGGACAGCGGAAAGAGGAAGGTTCGCACTGGATCGATTTTACGGCATCTGCACCAGACCCTGATATTTTTCCATATCTGGATTTTCAACATTGCATCAATAAAGCGATTGATATGTACCGTAAGGATCTGTTTATCTATGGAACACCGCAGGGGCTGCCGTCTCTTATCCGTGAAATGCAGCGACAACTGGCTTCTTATCAGGTATTCGCTGATCCAAAGCAGATTTTTATCACCTCTGGTGTGCAGCAGGCCCTTGGACTCTTGACCCGTATTCCTTTTCCGAATGGTAAGGAGCGAGTATTGATTGAACAGCCGAGTTATCCTTTGTTTATGGAGTATTTGAAGACATATGAAATCGAGGCAGAGGGGATACGGCGTTCGGATGATGGGGTGGATTTGGATGAATTAGAGCGGTTATTTAAAACTGGTGAATTTAAGTTCTTTTATACCGTTCCACGGTTCCATAATCCGCTGGGCGTTTCCTTTACACGAAATCAGAAGAAGGCGATTGCCCAGCTTGCAGCTAAATACGATGTGTATATCGTAGAGGATGACTACATGGCAGATTTGGAGCAGGATGCGAAGCAAGATCCGATCTATGCCTATGATAATACATCACATGTTATTTATTTAAAAAGCTTCTCCAAGATTATATTCCCAGGTCTGCGCGTTGGTGTGGCCGTACTTCCCGAGGTGCTCTGTGGGTCCTTTAACCGATTCAAAAGACTGATGGATATAGATAGCTCTATGTTGTCGCAAGCTGCGCTGGAGTTGTATTTGAAAAGCGGGATGTTCGAGCGTCACCGAAAAAAAATGCGTTCCTGCTACGGAAAAAGATCAATGCTCCTCCACGATTCGATTATGAAGGAGGCAAATGCAGCGTCTGAAGAGCATTATTCCTATGTTCCAGCCAGTCAGCTAGGTGTTCATACTTATCTGAAATTGGAGGATAACCTTAGAGCAGAGCAGATGATCAAACGGCTGCAAAAAAAGTCCATTCGAGTGGAATTGGCGGATAGCGGTTACCTTTCCTATTTTGCAAAAAAAGAGAGGATTCTAAAGCTCAATGTATCTAGTGTAAAAGAGCCTGATATTTCTTCTGGCATTGCCCAGGTCATTCGAGAAATACGCTGAAGTAGCATCTTATGGATGCTATAAGCCTTCAATATCATCAGAGACAATCTTTCCCTCAGTCCTGCCCCAATCCTCCATTCGAATTAATTTTTTTGATTCTCCTCTAACAGGAGGTTTTATACTTGGTTCAGGTCGACAGCCAGTAGAGAAATCCAAGGAGGATTATAGATTATGAGATGGATTGAAATCATGCTTGTCTTATTTAATGTATTGATTTTGAGTGGGTTAATACTAGGACGCCCCAAATCACAACGCGGGTGGCTGATAGGCGGCGGAATTTCTGCTGCTTTACTGCTTGTCCACGCTTTCGTGGAAGGCTTGCGGTGGCCGATGATCCCAATGTATCTGGTCACACTATGGGCGATTGTAGGAGGGGTAAGGCCTTTCTTCCGATCCACAGCAAGGGCAGAAAGAAAGCCGCGACAGCGCTGGAGGGCGCTAATTCTCGGAGGAGTTGGAGTGGTTTATGCTGCTGTGTCCATTGCGCTGCCGATCCTATTCCCTGTATTTTCTTTTGCGGAGCCCACAGGTCCTTACGCGATAGGGACCGTCACCTACCATTGGACCGATTCTGCAAGAGAAGAGAAATTTACGAAAACATCCGGTGATTCCCGCGAATTAATGGTACAAATCTGGTATCCGGCAAGTTCGGAGGCTACTGGAAAAAAGGTGCCATATTTATCTGATCCTGCTCCG
This sequence comes from Paenibacillus sp. VTT E-133280, assembly GCF_002264385.1. Classification (NCBI taxonomy): domain Bacteria; kingdom Bacillati; phylum Bacillota; class Bacilli; order Caryophanales; family Paenibacillaceae; genus Paenibacillus; species Paenibacillus sp. VTT E-133280. The sequence goes on along the minus strand of NZ_NFUX01000007.1, from coordinate 39,329 downwards.
TATATAGAAGGACTGCATGAATTTTTGCACTTGCCGGAGTTTTTATTCTCAGGATTTAAGCTAGTCAATACCCATGCTATTGCGAATGCCGGATTAGCCGATACAGAATCTAAATATCCTGTGCTGCTCTTCTCGCATGGATTTATGGGCTACAAGAATCAGAACACGTTTCAAGTCGAGCAATTGGCAAGTCACGGCTATATTGTCGTTGGGATTGAACATGCTTATAGCAGTGTAGCTTCAGCATTTCCAGATAAGCCTGTGGTGGAGTTTGATTCAGAGGGGAAAATGGGCTATGAGCAAATGAAGTATTCTTTTATGGATCGGCGTAATGAAGTCTGGGTAGAAGATGCGAAGTTTGTGCTTGATCGAATGGAGGCCTTGTCTGCGAACGACCCTAGCGGTCTGTTTACTGACCGGATCGATCTTGAACATATGGGCATGTTCGGACATTCCTTTGGGGGAGCCACGACGGTGCAAATGCTGCTGGATGATCAGAGAATACAAGCAGGCATCGATATGGATGGGGTACTTTACGGTGAAAAGCGGATTCCTGCAGACGGCCTAAAGAAGCCTTTTCTGCTCATGAGTGCCGATGACACATTAAAAGGAGTAGACCAAACCACTGATGAAGAGATCGCCGCATTGGGAACGAACAGAGACGAAATCACAGCCTACTATAATGAGCTGTTTGCCCGGTATGAGCCGGTAACCGTTGGCGGAAACTATTGGATGACATTCAAAAACAGTACACATATGAGCTTCTCCGATCTATATCTGCTCACCCCTTTGTTTAAATGGATGGAGGGTGTGGATGTGCGTGGAACGCATGAGCTGATTAATGAGTACACGCTCGATTTTTTTGACCATTATTTGAAAGGGCAGCCCTTGCAATATTTGAACATCAACCTGGGGGACCATCCGAAGTTCACACTTCAACAAGGCGCGGAATGAGCGTTCTCCTGCTCGAGTTTCCATTGTAGTCCTTGCATCAGCAAGGCATTTCCTCTTACAATAACATCCCATTTGGGGTTGAGGAGCAGGCACAGTTTATTAAAGCGTTCTATCCGTTTGGAAGGAGCAGTTTGCATGCATTGAGCATATTGGCGGAAAAAGGCAGCCTTATCGCGGAACTGCTCTGGACCTGCATACATCATCACAAAATCTTCAACAATTGCCTGTACAACAGCGCTGTCTGCTGATAATTTGTGTTGCAGGGCTGCCTCCACCCGGATTCGGATACTCTCCAGCGTTCTGATCCAGGATGCAGCGGGAACACGAGGGTGCTTGACCATATTTAAGAAGGGTAGTTCGAATCGGACGAGCTCCTCCATGTACTGCGCATCATTCATTAGCGCTTGCAGCTCATTCCAAGCTACGGTTTGCCCGGCCGTCACTTTGACTTCATTGATAATATATTTATTGAACAAATACAAAAAAGTATTCTGCCATTCGGACGGCAATTGACCGAGCGGCTGTATTTCTTCTATTTTGCTGGAAATGAACTCGCTTCGTTTAGCAGCATTCATGGACAAGGAGTCAGCCAGCTCATTCATGTAATCCATGGAATTGCCTGATGAATGATGCTCTTGAGCTTGGCGTAGAATCGAAATCATATTAGTCAGTGTACTAACCTGCGTCTCCAGTGCTTCGATTTGCCAGTTGAGTGCTGTATTGAGCTGAATCTCTCCAGCGATGACTTGGCGAATCTCGTCAATGCCGAAGCTCAAATAACGCAGTGTTGTGATCAGCCGCAGGCGGGAAATATCTTCGGGCGTATATAACCGATGTCCACCTTCGCTATGACTCGATGGCTTCAAAAGATCAATGTCGTCATAATAACGGATGGTTTTAATGGTTGTGCCCAGCAGCTTAGCCGCCTCGCCGATGGTTTTGGTGTCTTTACGCAAGAAATCACCCCTTCTGATGGAATCATACGATGTTAGAATTGATTGTACCGAAAGGAACGACAACTTACAATTTGCCATTCCCACAACGCAAAACAGCGATCCACCAATAATGGGGGACCGCTGTTTTTTAGCGCAACTATTTATCAGTATGGATGATGTCTCTTATTGATCTTCTAGAATCTCTGACTGCCAGCCTATCTGTCTGCACATTTCGCTCATCTTGCGGATATTCAGCCTTGCCTCAATCCGGGTTAAGCCCAGTCTGATCGAAGTATCAGCAGCCCAGCGAAGTAAGTACACTAAGGTATCGGCTTGCGCTTCTTTAGCCGCATAATCTAATAATATGAGGGTATTGTCTACGACACCGGCGCGTACATATCCCCAATAGCTGCCGTCAAATTGCCGTAGGGTAAACAACTCGCGATCCTCTGTCACTCCAACCTCTACTAGTGGACTCTCCAGATGCTCCAGCCACTCCTTTTCAGAAGTGAAATGCAGTGTATATTGCGGAATGTTCCACTCAGTTGTCTGGGCCGCGAGATCGGCAAGCTGCTTACAATTTTCTAAAGGGACCCAATTTTCCGCGGAATGATCTAACTCCGCCGGAACTTCTACGGCTATTTTCCAAGGTCTATAGTTTACTTCTACGCCAATGGACTCTAGGATCTCAGGTACGCCGACACTCTCCAAGCCTCTTTGCTTGGCGATCCGAATAAGTGCTCTTAATGCATCCGGTGAACCCTTTGCAACATCATTGCTATGCATAACCACAATGGTTCCATTCTCTAGCTTAGGTTCAACGTTGGCAACGATTTCTTCTGCAGAAATACCTGCCCAGTCTCCGCAATCAACGCCCTCAATATCCAGATAATCGCCCCATTCTGTCAGCCAATCGAGATTCTCATCCCGGTAGGAGCAGTATGGAAAACGCATAAAATTGGGAGACGGAAGACCCGTTGCGTCCTGATATGCCAGCTCAGTCAGCTTCAATTGCTCTAAGAATACCGTCTTTGGTACTTGGGCCATTCGCCGATGATGATACGTATGCGGAGCAAGCACATGACCCCGGGAGAGAATTAATCTCGCCTTCTCTGGATGCTGATCCATCCATTCTCCAGTGAAGAAGAAGGTACCAACCGCCCCTTCCTCCTCTAGAGCATCCAGCCATAATTCAACGGGAAGCTGGGAAGGCCCATCATCAAATGTAAACGCGCATAATGCTTGGTTGACATCGCCTTTCCAAACCGCTTTAGCTGACATATTGACGCCTCTTTTCTATGATTGTTTGCCAAAAAAGTTCGGCAAGAACTCTTTATTGGCTTCCAGCATTTCATCCAGCATCCGAACCGCCACATCTACAGATGGAACGAGTGGATGATGTACCATTGCCTGAAGGGCAAGCGCACGATCACCTGTTACAGCGGCATCAATGGCTAGCTGCTCGTAGGTTTTGACAGCATGAATAAGCCCTTTGGCCATCGGTGGAATCTTAGTCAACGGTAAAGGTAGTGGTCCGTTCTTGGTGACAACACAGTTAACTTCAATACTTGCATCATCTGGCAAGAAGTCCAGTATGCCACGGTTAGCAACATTTAAGGTCTGGATATCGTTTGAACCGTTATGGAGCGATCTCATGAGATTAACTGCTGCTTCTGAATAGAAAGCACCACCGCGTTGTTCTAGCTGTTTCGGTTTCTCGCTCAGCTCTAAGTTGGCGTATAGCTCAAATAGCTCTTCTTCTACGCGTTTGACGACTTCAGCACGGTTGATACCTTGCTTAAACGATTCCATCTGCTCTTCGAGCATGGCATCTGTCATATAGAAATATTTCAAATAGTAGGAAGGCACGGCGCGAAGAGATTGTAGGAATTCTGGATTCCACTCTCGGGCGGGCACGTTCTTGGCACTGTAGCCCTCTGTGAGCATGTCATCCAGTTTATCTTCACCATCAACGTCGATTCGAGTAATCCAGTGCAAGTGATTCAGACCCACAAACTCAGCATATACACGGTCGGCAGCTACGTTATATTTGGAAGATACTTGCTTGATTAGGCCGATAGGTGCATTACAGAGACCGATACTCTTTACTTTGGAGTATTTAAGAACAGCCTCAGTGACCATTCCTGCAGGATTGGTGAAATTGAGCAGCCATGCGTTAGGAGCCAGCTCTTCAATATCCCGGCATACATCCAGAATGACAGGGATCGTACGCAGTGCCTTCATCATTCCGCCAGGACCTGTCGTTTCTTGACCAATGACACCATATTTAAGAGGAATCGATTCATCACGTGCGCGGGCATCAAGCATACCGACACGCATCTGTGTGCTGACGAAGTCTGCGCCTTCGATAGCCTTCCGGCGGTCTGTTGTAAGATGAACTTCAATCGGTAGCCCGGATTTCTCAACCATACGTTTAGCGAGATTTCCAACAATGTTCAGCTTGCGAAGTCCAGGTTCGATGTCTACGAGCCATAGTTCACGAACAGGAAGCTCCTTGTAATGAAGAATAAATCCCTCTACCAATTCGGGTGTATACGAAGAACCCCCACCGATAACTGCGATCTTTAATCCTTGATTAGTTGCCAAGATCAACCACTCCTGTCTTTTTTGTTTGTTGGATCGATTCATAATCTTGAAATTGCCGCATACTCTCATACACTTCACTACTAAGGGTCAAACCATCTTGATCCATCGCGGACCATACGGCACCTACTACAGGCTCTGTGGCAAGAGTCACCACAGTTGCATGTGGGGCTGCGGCTTGTACAGCTTTCTCAATAGGTCCGCGAATCCAGCCGCGATCCCCACGGGTTAGCAGACTTCCCGCCAGAACCACATCGAAAGTATCCTGCTCCATCCCAAGCTTGTGGATGACTGCAGCAGCGGACTTCCCTAACTCAACGCCTTGCCGATTTAGAATCTCTAAGGCTACAGCATCTCCTTCAGCTGCTGCTTCGAAGAGCAAGCGTGCAGCATGAACAGGGACCCTTTTCCAATGATTGAGGAAATCATTAAACATATCTGCAACTTCCTCATAACCTAGCAAGTTGAGTAGAAGTCCGGTTAAGAGGGTAGGTTGTTCCCGTCCATCCCAAGCTCTTATGACAGAACGAAAGACTTCAATGTTGAGTGCACCGCCACCGCCGAAGTCACCATACATGTAGTCAAAACCACCACACTGATAGTGCTCTCCTTGCGTGTTTCTGCCAGCCGAATTGGTGCCTGTGCCGCAGATTAGTGCAACTCCATAAGGGCGAGTCGTCCCTGCACGTAATCCGATCATGGTGTCACAGTTAATGGTGTAATTGATAAATCCGATCTCGCGAATCATTGGATGGAGAATAGCATAATCGGCCTCGCGGTCAGCGCCGGCAAGCCCAAGATAAGTATGTTGGATGTCCTCCAATCGGAGTCCGGCCTCATTTAGTGCCCCGAATGTGGCCTCTCGAATACTGTTGGCTGCCTCAAGGGCGCCTGTCTGGTGGTTGCCGTTACCGCTCCTGCCCTTACCGAGAACATTGCCATGTTCATCGCATAGCAGAGCATAGGTTTTGGTGCCTCCACCATCGATTCCCAAGTAGTAAGTCAATGGTTGTCACTCCTTGTTTATATTATTTAATTACTTGGAAGTAGTAGATTCCCGTACTATTAACTCTGGGTCAATCTTTACACCAGCTCCGCGCTTCATCTTTCCGGAGATACGCTTTAAGAGCATTTCGGCAGCTGCTAATCCAATTTTGTCCGAGGGCTGACGGATCGTTGTTAAATATGGATGAAGCTGTGAAGCGATATAATGATCATCATAGCCAATCACAGCTACCTGTTCGGGTACCCGGATGCCAGCTTCCATCAGCGCGTTGATGACGCCAAGAGCGATATTGTCATCGCCAGCGAATACTGCAGTAGGTAACTGTCCTTCGTTCAGCCAACGCTTACAGGTATCGTATCCCATTTCAATTTCGAATTCGCCATGTACAATTTCAAATGGAGTAAGATCTTTTTCCTCAAGCGCTTGTAGGAATCCGGCACGCCGCTCCCGTGTACTACGGAACATTTCCTGTCCACAGAGATGAGCGATTGATGTATGGCCGAGCGCTAACAGATGACGGGTAGCCATATATCCGCCTTTGAAGTTGTCGATTGTAATAGAGTAGGTGTCATTCTCAGGCTTTTGGTTATCGATTAGTACATAAGGGATGCCTCGTCGTTTCATTTCCACAATATAATTGTCCTCTTCTATCGGAGAGAGCAGAATCAAACCATCTACACGATCTTCTTGGATCAAATAATGGCTATCATCCGATTCGATGCCTGTTGAGATGGATATGGCTGAAAAATAACCATGCATCGCTAATACTTCATTCAGCTCTTTGACCACTGCGTCAAAAAAGGAATCCTGCAGCGTGGTGACAATAATACCGATAATTCCCGTCTTACCGCTTGCCAGACTGCGTGCCGCTGCATTAGGGCGATAATCCAGCTCTTTAATGGCCTCCAGCACCTTCTGGCGATTATTCTCGCGTACCGATTCGGCCCCGTTTAAGACCCGGGATACGGTTACAACGGATAATCCCGACTTTTTGGCTACATCAAAAATACTCACTTTCATCTCAAGCTCTCCTCGCGGCAGATTTTCCGATCCTGTTTTCTACCTTCAGTATACAGGGTTGGCAGACTGTCCGCTGAACGTATGATTTCAAACAGGCATACCGTCCCTAAAGGGACGGCATACTTGCCAAATATTAACGATGAATGATCTCCGTAACTTTTTTCTGAATCGTCGTCATCACCTCTTCCACCGTCTTATGTCCAGTTTCTACTGGCTGCAATTCATTAATGAACATGTCATTAATTTGCGAGTAGTTGGTGATCAAATGGTTGTAGGATTCGAAGCCATAGTTCACAGCACCCTCGTAGACATTTTTGATATCTTGTGGATCGATGCCGTCAAAATGTTTATAGTAAGCTTCAGCAGCTTCGGTGTTGACGGGTGGGTTACCGCCACTAAGCTCAATGGATTTCTCCTGCACTTCGGTAGTGATCAAATATTTGATCCATTCCAAAGCTTCCTTCGGATGTTTGGAGTCCTTCAAGATCAGCAGCGGATCGACGTAAAGTGTGCTGCGCACCTTATCGTTTCCTCCCCATGGTACAGCGGCTACGCCGATTTTGAAGGGAAAGTCATTCGCACCTGCAAGGTTCCATGAGCCACCGATAGACATCCCGATTTTACCTGCAACGAAGGGATCGCCGTTCTGTCCGGCTACGCTTTTGCTCCACTCAGAGGAAGGGGAGACCTTATCCTTGAAGACGAGATCAAAGAGCTTGTTATAGGCGGCAATCACTTCAGGGGAATCAAAATAAGTCTCAGAAGGCACACCGCCATTAGTCCATGTATCCTCTGAATAAGGCTGCGCTCCAAAATATAATGGCCGCATATCGCGTTCAGACCAGGTAAAGTCTACGCCATATTGTGTTTTGGCAATATCATCGGAGACGAGAGTCATTTGTTTAGCTTGGTCGACCATCTTTTCAAACGTCCAGCTCTTATCTTCATAATCGCTTGTTGGGTAAGTCAGCTTGGCAGCATCAAACATGTCTTTGTTATAGAGCATTAAGGTGACATACATATTAACTGGGATACCATATGTGTGATCTTTAACCTTATAGATATTCATGAGGTTCTCTGGGATGTTGTAATCCGCTGGCTTGAAACCATCCTCTTTAATTAGGTCGGTCAAATCGAGCAGCATATCCTTGTTGTAGTATTCTGCGAAACCTCCATAACCCCAGTGACTTGTCACATCTGGTGATTTGCCACCGGCAATTAGCGTTTGCAGCTTGCTGTCGAACTGCTCATAAGGTGCTTTTTCCACTTTCACTTTAATGTTAGGGTGCTGCTTTTCGAAATCAGGAATTAATTTCTCAACAAATGTCCGGTCCTCTGAATCTATTGTGTAATGGGTGATGGTTACCGTTTCTGCCTTGCCTCCTGAATTGGTCGAGCCGCCATTTCCTTCGGATAGAGTGTTACCAGCCGATTTACCTCCGCTACAGCCTGACAATGCCAGAACAACTAGCATGGTTGTTGCAAGTAAAAGCGCACTACTTTTCCTGTTCTTGTTCATTAGCTAAACCCTCCATGATTTCAAGTATATTTGGCCGCCCTGTTGGCGGATTATTACTTAATCCCTGTAAGTACAATCCCTTCGACGAACTGTTTCTGTGCTACAGCGAACAGCGTAACGATTGGAACCATAGCCAGAACTGAAGCGACCATCAGCAGATGCCATGGTGGAATGCGGAATCTCGATGAGGTGAGAGAAGCCATCCCGACGGGTAGCGTGAACTTCTCTGAAGAGCTTAGGTATAGCACCGGTGTAAGCAGATCGTTCCAGTTGTAGATAAAAGCAAAGATAGCTACAGTGGCTAGGGCAGGCTTGGAGAGTGGGAGTGCTATAGTAGCCCACATCCGTATTTCGCCGCAGCCATCAATGCGTCCGGCATCAAACAGCTCTTCAGGCAACGTGGAGAAGAATTGGCGCAGCAGGAAAATGTTATAAGCTGAGCCGAAGAAAGCAGGCACAATCAAGGGTAGAAAGGTGTCGATCCAGTTCATTTGTGAAAAGAGTACGAATTGCGGAATCATAATGGCTGGATAAGGCAACATCATTGTGCTCAATAATAGAATGAACCATATCTGATTCCCTTTACCTCTAAATCTGGCGAATCCATAGGCGACCAGCGCCGAAGAAATTAATGTACCTACAACGCTGAGACCGGCGATAATTAAACTGTTTTTGTAAAGCGTACCGAACTGCAGGGTATCAAAAATTTCTGTGTAATTGCTCCACTGCCAGCTCTCCGGTAGAAAGGTGGGCGGGAACTTCAGCATCTCGCGTTTGGACTTAAGTGAAGTGGAGACCATGAAGAACAAAGGAAGCAGCATCAGAAATGTTGTAACTACTAAAGTGATAAAGCTGAAAATCTTAACAGGTTCCACTTTCCGGCGGCGTCTTGTTCCTTTAGTCTGGGGGCTTAGCGCTCTTACTGTACTCATTTGCGTCCGCCTCCTTCGTAGTGAACATAACGGTTAGATAATTTCATAATTAGTGCGGTGCACAGCATAACTACGATGAGGAGTACCCAGGCCAAGGCTGAGGAATAACCGGCACGATATTCTTTGAAAGCACTGGTATAGAGATTATAGACATAGAACCAGGTTGAGTAATTTGGACCCCCTTGAGTCATGACAAAAGCTTGGGTAAAGACTTGGAAAGAATCAATCAGCCCCATAATTAGTTGAAAGAGCAGGACAGGAGAGATCATTGGTAAGGTAATGTTCAAGAAAATTCTAAAGCGTCCAGCACCGTCAAGATTGGCTGCTTCGATCAAACTGGCCGGTACGCCTTGCAGTCCTGCGAGGAATAAAATCATTCCTGAGCCTGCTGTCCAGAAAGTCATGATGATTAAGGCGTATAGCGCAGTGTCGGGGTTCATCAGCCAAGCCGGTCCATGAATGCCGAACCAGGAAAGAATGTAATTGAAGAGCCCGATTTGCGGGTTGAAGATCCAGTACCATAGCAGGGACATAGCCACGCCGGATACCATACTTGGAAAATACATTGCTGTTCGGAAAAAGCCGCGGAGAGGAATGGTCTGGTGGAGCAATAGCGCAAAACCAAGACCAAGTGCAAGCTGGATGGGAACACCGATGAAGGTATATCTCAGCGTGACAACCACCGATTTCCAGAACAGGTCATTGTGAAACATCTCTGTGTAGTTAGCGAGCCCGATGAACTTAGGCGGGTGTATGATGTCATAATCAGTGAAGCTGAAGTAAAGCGATGACAAAATAGGATAAAGGGCGAATACAAGGAAGCCGATAATCCAAGGAGAAATGAACAGATACATATAAAACGTCTGCCGCCTGTTCTCGCGATTGATCATGACACATCAACCTTTCAGTTTTAAAGTATAAGCGCTTTAACTTTTGATCATGACAACACTATTTAATAGCAATAATACTAGAAACTCAAAATCAAAAGTTTAACCGCTTTAACTTTTTGGTTCGCTTGCTAAGCTTATCATAGAGGATGATTAATAAATAATCAACACTTATTTTTTCTGTAAAAGCGTTATCAGTCATAAAACATAACATCAATTCTATTGGTTTTGTAAAAAAGAGCCTATTAATCATGGTTTTGAAAATATGTATGTAAATAAATATAACATATAAATATGTTTTCGATTGATATTTCTCATGCTATGATTAGGTTTGGTATTATTTTGTTGGAAATGAGGAAACTGAATGACGACTAGGCCTTACTTAAAAATGATCCAGCATTCTGTTACAACCTCAGGGATTACCTTTGAGGAAGTTACACCGAATTTCGTATATAGAGCGTCGGATGGATTGAAATCCTTTGTGATGGTAGACGCTGAAATAGGTCTGAATAGTAGTGCCTCTACAATTATTGCTATGAGTAAATCTCTAACTTATGACGTTCTGCACAAAGGGGATGTTGCGGCTGTAGAACATACCTATTTAGCACATCCCGACGCAAAATTTAATCATTCAGATCCTTATGAATTAGCCAAGCGTTCTTTTTATAAGTTCAATAAGCAGGTAGTTGTGAAGCAGGATAACGGGGCGCAGGGAAATCATGTTTATAAAATTAATGAGATAGCCGATCTGCACGAAAAGCTGGATTTATTATTTTCTTTGCAGCTTAATGGGGCGATAGGTCCTTATTATGAAGCGGAGATTGAGTATAGAATCGTAACTTTTAATCATCAAGCGCGTGTATTCCTTGGCAAAAAAAGAGTGCATTCCTGGAAGCATAATTTGATTAATGGGGCTCTTGCGATTGAAGTTAACGATCATGCCAAACGAGTGGCGCTAGCGGAGCTTGCTTCCCGGGCTTCTAAAGCACTAGGCCTTGATTTCTGCTCCGTAGATATTTTAGAGACAAATCAAGGCCTCATGGTTATTGAAGTCAATCATAAGGTGATGTTAGATGAGTATTGTAAGCAGAATCCAAGTGAGGTGCCAGCTCTATCTGATCTTTATAGGGAAGTAATTCTCCAGCGCTTGGATCAGTTATAATCCGATATCGAGCAGCGATTGCCCGAATAATCGTTTGGCGTTTCCGATAAAGGTTTGCGTGCCGACAATAACAATAATTTCGGAGGAAGAGCTTGCTTTTAGGTGTGAGAGAGCATCCTCCAAATAAGGGAACTCGTAGCTTTTTTCGATAAAATGTTTGGCGATATGAAGTGCATCTGTAGGAAAAGAAAGATGACTTATATCAGGCTTTGTGACGATGATTTGCTCCGAGACCGTACTCATCATTTCAATAACTCCTGTATAATCCTTATCTTTAGGGACACCGATGATTGAAGTTACAGAGCGGCTGCGGTCAGGATTAACGAGTTGAATAAGTTCAGCCAAATAGCTTGCAGATTGTTTATGAATCGCCCCATCAATAATCGTTAATGGATCATGAGAGATCACTTCACAGCGCCCCGGCCACTGCAGTTTTGCAAAACAATTGCCAACGAGTTCCCTATTGAGGGAACCTCCTGTAATATCCTCACATAGTGCGACTGCAGTAGCTGCATTGAGTGCTTGAAACTGCCCTAATAACGGAATCGTTAAGGATGGATAAATCGCTTGTTTTGTCCGAATATCAAAAGTAGTTCCAACCGGTCCAATCGCAATAGAATCAGTCCCAAATTGCTCCTCATAATACTGTGCAGAATGGGCGCTAAGGTTCTCCTTTATAGTCGCGAGTACGCTCGGTTTCTGTTTGCTGATATATACGTTTGTTGCTTTATTTTTGACGATGCCCAGCTTATGAAGCGTAATACTGTTTAGGTCAGGTCCCAAATTAGCTACATGCTCTTCCATAATCGGAGTGATGACAGCCCAGTCATTCTTCAGAACATTGGTGTCATCAAATCTTCCACCTCTTCCGCATTCAATCACATTGAAGTCAGTAAGATTCTCCTTGAAGTACAACGCCGCAATCGCTAGACCTACACCAACAGGACCTTGATACTCATCTGTGGCAAGCTGATCTTCAATCCTTTGGAATTCCTTGCCAACTATATTTCCTAATCGTACAAAATCGTCCGTGGATATGGCCTTCCCGTCAATCCGTATTCTTTCGTTGAAATCAACCAGATGGGGTGAGGTGAATAAGCCCACTTTATATCCTAAGTGACTTAACAAAGAGGAGATAAATCTAGAGGTGGAGCCCTTACCTTTACTGCCTGTGACTAGTATGTATTGTTGATCTCGATCCGGATTTCCGACTAGATCCAGCAATGCTCTGGTGAATTCCGGTCGTCTAACTTGTTCATCCAAAGATTCTGTGATGTTGTTAATGGCTCTCAGATAAGAGCTGTAGATCATATCTTCTACCTGGGATTGTGAAGTGAATTTCACGATCATCGCTCCATTTAGTTAATTTTTGCTCGTTCTTCGGATAGTGTTGTATAGATGATGATCGGAAGTAGTACAACGGAAATACCAACAGTCAGAGCGATGCTCCAGTTCAAATCCTTATACAGCTGCACTACTGTAAACAATAAAGCGATTACGGGCAAGACCAGCTTATTTAAGTGTTTTAAAAATAGAGAGTTCATGCTTCTTTTTACAGTAACCGATGTGCCGATGTTGGGGATTTCTAATTCATTTCGTGACAAAGCAGTGATTCCGATAAATAAGTGGCTGTCGATAAATTTAAGCTGCTCATTCTCCTCATTTAGCTTGATTAGCTGGGCAATATGCTCCGTATCTATGTCTAAGATGGGGACGGCGATTTCTTTATGGTTGTAGGAAATGACGATTTTATCGGTCTCTTCCATGCCCAGCAGTTTTCTAACATTGGGGTGAATTCGGCATAAGTTTTGGTGCTCATCAAAAGGGTAGGGATGTCCTACTCTTAGCGTAAGCTCTCTTTTGCCAATAAAAAGATTTCCTAATGCGGTTAAGGGCCGTTTGATTCCCAGATGTATAAGTTTATGTATGCCTGGCTTGGATTGAGGACTTGTTCTTGCACGGGTAATGATTAGTTGATCATCCTCAGTGGCCTGAGTCTCAAGCAACAACATGATGTACCTGTTGAAATACAGCGTATTCGGCTTGGCTGTGTGATCCTCTTTTAGAGTGATGTTTATGCGAAAGCCATTCTTAGGATTAATCAGCTCGACATGATTCGAATATTTACGGACGAGTGTTGGACATGCTTTGACATAAGGTTTGGCAATCTCGTTCACTTTAGGAATTCCCCGAAGGATTGTGTTGTACTCCGGTTTAGTGATGGTTAATCCTGTTAAGGGGCAGTCTCCTAGCTTGTCCTTTGCTCTTTTAGATAATTGTATACTCCCTCTTGGGATATCACCTTTTGATAAAAGTAAACAGCTAACCTGAGTGCCATTCTCTGCTGTAAGCTCGACAAAAATATGGTGAACTAAGCCTAAATCAACCAGCTCATCGGGATTCATCGTAATTTCTTCTCTAGCAGTATAGCTTTGTTTGTCTAATATGGTGAAGGTCTGCTCGATGTTTATGTTAGGCGCCTCCCAATTGATTGATAATTTGTTCGAGGGAATGAATGGTTTTTTGGAATAAATCGAAGGATTTCGGGTTACGATAATTTCGATTAATTTCAATTTGAACACTTTGAACTAACAATTCTTTGGCTGAATATGAAGTGATCGTTCCGGGATGAGATGCAGAAAATGTATGGTTTTGATGAACATTGGTAATACCATTATTGAAAAAAATACGTACAACCTCATTTATATTATTTGCTTGTATGGATGTTCCGTGTAATGTGCCTAAATCCATATCGAATTCTCTATCTTTAGAAGCCCCATGCAGGTCTATAACGAATTTAATTTGATGTTCTTTGACAATTGTTCCAAGTGCAGCTTTATATTCTCCGCCAAGGATGTAATTGGGATCTTCTTTGGAGAAGCTATTGGAATAGATACAATGACAACCTGTGAGCTTTTGTAATAGCAGAGCAAGTGAACCTGTATACATATCCGCAGGTTTTAAAGCATTTTCTCTATAGTGGTTAATGGCATGCGGAGCTGACACAAGTACCGGGAGAGCGCCTTTTACAATGGTGTAGGAGGGCTCCACTCCAATATCGCCAAAATAATTATTATTAGAGAATTGTAACTCATACTTCTCGATCAGAGATAAGATATGCCATCACCTATTCCTATTTACTATTGTGAAATACAAGAAAGTATAAGTTTCACGTTTTATCTTATATTTTTACATTTCACGCTTAAACGATCACCGTCCTTACTTAGGACGCCGAAGGCGTTTATACTTATCTATTATAGCGTTCGAAGATTTCAGATGGCTAGTTTTACCAATAAAAAGGCTATTGTAATGTGGAAAACGGTGTGCTAATATTTCAATTGAAAACGTTACCGATAAGGATACCGGAAAAATAAAGAAGATTATTTAAGTCAATTGTAACCGCTGACATTATTTCGGTAGCGCTACTCGGAGAAACGTCTTCAAATGAAATCATTAAATAAAAAGTATGAGGGGGAAGAAAAATGAAGAACATCAAAAAATACTTAGGGCTCATGTTGGTAATGTCTATGGTTGTAGTCTTGGCAGCAGGATGCGGTAATAAAGAGAACAATACAGCAACAAATAATGGAAACGCTTCATCTGGAAAAAAAGGATCGGTTTACTTTTTAAACTTCAAGCCTGAAATTGCAGAAATATATGAAAAAATCGCTAAGGATTACGAAGCAGAGACAGGAGTTAAAGTGAAAGTCGTAACGGCTGCTGCAGGTACTTACGAAACGAAATTGAAATCGGAAATTTCTAAGTCCGAAGCACCTACGATTTTCCAAATCAACGGACCTGTTGGTTTTCAATCTTGGAAAGATTACACCTTAGATTTGAAAGATACTAAGCTGTACAGCTATCTATCCGACAAAAGCCTGGCTGTAACTGAAGGTGAAGGTGTATATGGTATCCCTTACGTAGTTGAAGGATACGGTATTATTTACAACGACGCGATTATGAAGAAATACTTTGCGCTACCTGATAAAGCTGTGTCGATCTCTTCCACCACTGAAATCAATAACTTCGACACTTTGAAAGCAGTAGTAGAAGATATGACCGCTAAAAAAGATCAACTGGGTATTAAAGGCGTATTCGCTTCCACTTCCCTCGCTGCTGGTGAGCAATGGAGATGGCAGACTCACTTGGCTAACTTGCCACTGTACTATGAATTCAAGGACAACACTGAGTTTGATAACACAGTTCTTGCCGGTTTAGCCTCTAAAGAAGTTGAATTCAAATACAATGATAAATTTAAAAATATCTTCGATCTTTACATCAAGAACTCTGTGACTAAAGAATCTTTGCTAGGCAGTAAGTCTGTAGCTGATTCCATGGCTGAATTCGCACTCGGTAACGCAGCTATGGTTCAAAACGGTAACTGGGCTTGGTCACAAATCAATGATGTTGACGGTAACGTAGTGAAAGCAGATGAGATTAAATTCTTGCCTATCTACACAGGTATGGAAGGCGAAGAGAAACAAGGTCTGGCTGTAGGTACAGAAAACTATTTTGCAATCAACAGCAAAGCATCTGCTGAGAACCAACAAGCTTCTATCGCTTTCTTGGAATGGTTGTTCTCCAGTGAAAAAGGTAAAGCTTATGTAACGAACGATCTAGGTTTCATCGCTCCATTCAATACCTTTGAAGAAAATGAAAAACCAGCAGATCCACTGGCTAAAGAAGTCTCCGCTTGGATGGAAAAAGATTTGACCTCCGTAGCTTGGACATTTGCAGCATTCCCAAGTGAAGAATTCAAAAATGTCTTTGGTGATGCACTCTTGCAATATGCTCAAGGGAATAAAACCTGGGATGAAGTTGTAACCATCTTTAAGGATACTTGGAAGGCTGAAAAAGCAAAATAAAAAAGGCGTGGAAAGATGATTGAATAATTCTCAGTTGTCATACAGATATAAGCTTAGTGCCACTGGAGTCGAGACGGATTTCAGTGGCACTAAGCAACAATTCGAGTAAATTACATCTAGTTCATCATTTTCCATACTGAGATAGGAGAAGACTCCATGGAAAAATCGATAAGAAAATATTTTGCTCTTTTTGCGTTACCGACCATGATAGCCTTTGGGATCGCGTTTGTTGTACCTTTTCTGCTGGGGATATATTTATCCTTTACAGAGTTTACTACCGTCAATGATGCAAAATGGATCGGGTTTGGCAATTACATTAAAGCATTTTCAAATCAAGAATTTCTAAATGCACTGGGTTTTACGGTTAAGTTTACAGTTCTATCGGTTCTTACGATTAATGTATTCGCCTTCATACTGGCGATGTTGTTAACTAGAAAGCTAAAAGGGACTAATGTATTTAGAACTATTTTTTTCATGCCTAACTTGATAGGTGGTATCGTATTAGGATACATCTGGCAGCTGATTTTCAATGGTATTTTGTACAAATTTGGAGTTACTTTAACCTCTGACGCAACTTATGGATTTTGGGGATTAATCATCCTTATGAATTGGCAATTGATAGGTTACATGATGATTATCTATGTTGCAGGTATTCAAAATGTGCCTAAGGATATAGTAGAAGCGGCAAGAATTGATGGAGCTTCACGTTCGAAGATTCTACGTAATGTGACGATTCCACTCGTAATGCCGTCCATTACCATTTGTTTATTCTTAACGTTATCGAATTCATTCAAATTGTTTGACCAAAACTTAGCGTTGACTGCGGGTGCTCCTTCTAAGCAGACCTCGATGTTAGCACTCGACATCTACAATACGTTCTACGGAAAAACAGGATGGGAAGGTGTCGGTCAAGCGAAAGCCGTCGTATTTTTTGCACTGGTAGCCTTAATCGCCTTAATACAACTTGTCATTACTAGAAGAAAGGAGGTTGAGAACTAATGCAACAGACTAGAGCAAAAGATTACTCCATTTTTACCATTTTGTTGGTCTTGGCCATTGCGTTCTTATCTCCGATCTTTATTGTTCTGATGAACTCCTTTAAAGGTAAGTTTTACATTAGTGATACACCTTTCTTACTCCCTAATGGAACTACTTTTGTTGGTTTGAAGAACTATACTAGCGGTATAGCGAAGATTGATTTCTTCAGTGCTTTCGGAATGTCCTTGTTTATCACGGTGTGTTCGGTTGCTGTAATCGTGTTATTCACTTCCATGACCGCATGGTATATTACTCGGGTCAAATCAAAATTTACAGGTATGATGTATTATGCTTTTGTGTTCTCAATGATCGTACCGTTCCAAATGGTTATGTTCACAATGACTAAAACGGCTAACGTTCTACATCTGGACAATCCAATCGGGATTATCTTGATCTATTTAGGATTTGGATCAGGGCTGTCTGTGTTTATGTTTAGTGGATTTGTGAAGTCTATCCCTCTTGAGGTTGAAGAAGCGGTTATGATCGATGGATGTAATCCGCCACAAGCCTTCTTTAAAGTGGTATTGCCGATCCTGAAGCCGATTGCTGTAACTGTAGCTATTCTTAATGTAATGTGGGTGTGGAACGACTTTCTATTGCCAGACCTGCTGATTGGTACAGAATATAAAACGATTCCTATTGCGATTCAGTACCTAAAAGGTGGATATGGATCGATTGACATGGGAGCTATGATGGCGATGCTGGTCTTAGCGATTGTGCCAATCATTATTTTCTACCTGACTTGTCAAAAGTACATCATCGAAGGTGTCGTTGCAGGAGCCGTTAAGGGTTAAATAGAATATGTATGTAGAAGCGAGTAGGGTGCTTTTCTTGTTGAGTCTTTTCTTCAAGAATCCCCTACTTTCTTATTTAACGTGTAAAGGAAAGATAGAGATGGAGAGACTGACTATTATAGATATCGCTAAATTATGTGGGGTTGGCGTGACTACAGTATCTAGAGCTATAAACAATCATCCGGATATTAATGAAGAAACAAAAGCGATGGTTATGAAAGTCATCAAAGAAAATCATTATGTTCCGAATAACAGTGCCAGAAATTTAAAACGTTCCGATTCGAAAACGATTGCGGTATTGATCAAAGGGATATCTAATCCATTTTTCAGCCCAATGATTAAAGTATTTGAAAAAGAGATCCAGCGAAAGAAATACTCCTTCATCCTACAACGTGTCGATGAGAATCAGGATGAGATCGAAGTGGCGATTGAGCTGGAGAAAGAAAAACGCCTGAAGGGAATTGTGTTTCTGGGGGGATTATTCTCACACTCTCAAGAAAAATTACAGCAATTGACGGTTCCATTTGTCCTGAGTACGATTGGAATGACGGAAGAGTTTGATCTAAGTGACTATTCTTCTGTATCTGTAGATGACTTTAATGAGAGCTATAAAATTGTAGACTATTTATGTAATCTAGGGCATGAGAAAATCGCAGTCATTACCGCGCCTGAAGATGATGTGAGTATCGGTAAATTGAGATATGAAGGGTATAAGAAGGCTCTTTCTGATCATGGAATAGCCTATAATGAACGGTTAGTACGCCGGATGAAAGAGAATATTGACAGCTATAGTATGGAAAATGGGTATGCGGTTACAAAAGAACTGCTGGAGTCAGGGGAAGAGTTTACTGCTATCTTCACCTCATCAGATAGTATGGCCATCGGTGCTTGTAAAGCAATATTTGAAGCAGGTAAGCGAGTTCCAGAAGAGTACTCTGTGGCAGGTTATGACGGACTGGATATTTCCTTCTATTATAATCCTTCCATTACTACCATCAAACAGCCTGTAGTAGAAATTGCGGAAGCAACGATTAAGATTTTGTTTGATCTCATTAATAAGAAGGTAAATCATGCGCATCAGATTTTCCCTGCAGAATTAATGGTTAGAGAATCTACGAGGTCTATATTGTAGTGTCAAACAGTTCATATGTTTAAGTTTATTTACGAATCGGGGTGGGGAGATAAAACCGCAAGAGATTAAAACTAACGATATTAATAGCATCACACGGTTTCTCACCGCATTCGGTGACCCTGCTCGGATTCGGATTGTTACATTATATGAGTTTAGTACCATTGTTAAGATAACCAAGCACTTACCATGTCGGCTACAGGTTTATAGATGAATATCATCCAACCTAAAGGGTTAGAGACTGGGATATGCAATGCGTTAATAATGCCAAAAAAGGTGCCCAATAACAGAAGAAATGAGAACGCCCACAGCTCCTTGATTAATTTTTTCCTCCACATAAGGGGTACTTCAACGGCTATAATAACAGCCACAACGATGAGGATCACTACTAAATCCAATGTTTACGACCTCCCAAACCATCTTTAGTTTTGAGATTTCAAGTCTTTACTCAATGTTCTTCGAAACATCGCCACACCTAACAACACCAAGGGGAGAAATAATCCGAAGGTTATAACATAATACACCCAATAATTATCGAAAGCTGTATTGTAATAAGTGAAATTGGGGGCAATAATAGGTGCTAATGCCACCAAAATCAACCCTGTAGGTAAGGTTAACACGCGATACTCTTTTAATTTTAATAATTGGGATAACCCCAGAATGAAAGCATAGAAGAACAAAGTTACTTTTATAAACAGGGTTAACATCCACTGTAGAGCTATCAGGGCTTCCACCCGCTCGAAGAATCCACCAATGGATATACGTCTTGCTATGTTGTAACTGGGGTATATATCTCTGGTCGTCAGATCCGGACCTAGCACTAGTACGGAAACAGTCAGTGTCAGGAAGATGATAGTACCACCTAGGAAACAGCCTAGTAGTAAGCCTTTTGTTATCTTCTGTTGTTGGCTTACATAAGGGAGTACCATTAGAAAGACAACCGGTTCTAAAAAGGTGTAAGCCGTAATGGAGATAGACCCTCTCAGTACAGGCTTTATTCCGTCCTCCAAAATGGGCAGGATTCTGGTAATATCCATCTGAGGAACAATTGCGACCGTCAGGATCAGGAATAGGACAATAATCATTGGAGTAAAGATCTCACCAGTTCGTCCTAAGACCTCAATACCGAGTCGCGTTGCCATAATCACGATAAGTATAAATAAAGTTAGAATGGCCGGAATAGGGGTTCCTGGTAACATTTCTGAAATCACAAAATCACTGATCTCACGCATACTTCCAACGGTAACGATAAGAAAAAACATTAAAGTCATAAGCGATAAAATCGTCCCTAACCATTTTCCAAAAGCCTTTTGAATCGCCTGAATAAGCGTTAATTTGGGATATAACTTTGTGAACCTGCTGTACATATAGATGGCTAGCAAACCTGTTACCATCCCTATTAAAGTGGAAATCCAGGCATTTTGTCTGGCGTAGTGTGTAGTGGAAGGGGGGATTACGAGAATGGAATCCCCGATGGTAAGAAGCATAACCAGTATGGTTAGCTGACGAATACTTAGTTTCCCTTTTTCGAGCATAACTTCGTTCCCTCCAATGCATCACTTCATCTCTTCTAAGAAAGAGTTAGTCACTTTCCCTAATAGGCGAATCTTAATGTCCGCCTTTACGCTTACTGGTAGGTTTAAAAAGGTTTGATCCCAATTGTCCTGAAGTTTCTTCCATGCCTGTGGGTTAGAGCGATGGATGACCTCGCCGAAGCCAAAAATATCGGATTTATATTCTTGTTGTACTTTTTTAATTGTAGTTTCGAATAAATCTACTACTTTCTGGTTAGCGATTTGTTCTAATTCGGTGATGGTCTTTGGCTCGGTCAGGTCTAGATTTCTACATTGAACCTCTCCTAAATCTGATTCTATATGTTGCTCAATACTGATTTCTGGTTTGTCATTATGCATGCTGCCTTTTATTTTGGAACGGGCATCAAATACATCAAGCGAAACCTTTTTTCCTTCGGGACATTGGATATAGAAAACCGTGCTCTTTACCTTATTGGTTAAATAGTTATACACTTTTGATTCCTCTGGATTTAGCCAACCAATCAATTTGTCCTTTTTGAATACGGCCAATCCGGAGTATTTCAATTCTGTTGGAGAGTCTACCGTTTCAACATTCTTTTGAGTTTGTCCTACTTCTACATTTCCATTGATGACAACCCCTGTTAGGACTGGGTTTTTACCCTTACTCACAAGTTCTGTAACTAGTGTTCCTAATGTCACAGTGGATGTGGGTGCCCATTGCTTCTCCGATGTTTCCAGACTAGAAAACAATCGCACAGCAGGGATCTTTTCGAGGCTGGTTAATATTTTTAGAGCATCTTCTGCTTTGGCATCCTTTGCCACCACTATAAAGTAATCATTCCGCGTATCCGTATCTCTTGACATAAAATCAAGAACATCACTGATTCCTTCTTTAGCCAATGCTTCACCGAGGACCAAAATCCGCAGATGAGAGATGTAAATTTTACGTGGACTAAGGGTTGTGATTTTCCTGAGAGCCTCATATACGGTGTGTCCAGTTGCTTTATAAAGATTTACGGGTGATTGAGGAGAACCCCCCTTTGAGCCTGCGATTTGACTCGGTAATACCACTTGTGCAGAAATTTGATATTGATCTCCGATTTTGTCGATTCCGATTCCTACAGCAATCGCAAGATCGTTTAATTCCCGGCGACTCCAGCAGCCTGTTACGAATACTTGTACGAGTATAACCATACACAGCAGAAGTGCTCTTCGTTTCATGATTTATTCCTCCGTTAAATCTCCCGGTTTTTCCGGTGGTGTACTCTTCACCCGAACCATATTTTTTTGATTGATTAGCTTAGGGCGGGTAAACATAGCCCAACGGGGCATTCGGAAAAAGGTGTCCTTTTGATCAGCAAGATTAAACGGAGCTAACGGGCTCATATAAGGAACTCCAAAGGAGCGTAAGCTACACATATGAAGCACTATCGCGATAACACCAATAATGATTCCGAACAATCCAAAGGAAGCGGCTAGAAACATCATTGGGAAACGAAGCATTCTGATTGTCAAGGCGAGATCAAAGGCTGGCAGAACAAAGCTGGAGATCGCGGTAACAGCAACGACAATGAGCATGGCGGCAGAAACAATGCCAGCATCTACTGCAGCTGTTCCAATAACTAATGTCCCTACTATAGAGACAGATTGAGCTATGGTTTGAGGCATACGCACACTGGCTTCCCTTAGAATCTCAAAAGCAAGCTCCATTAGAAGTGCTTCAATAAACGCTGGAAGCGGCACGCCTTCCCGTTGAGCAGCTAAGCTAATGAGCAGCGTTGTGGGCAACATCTCTTGATGGAAGGTAGTAATAGCTACATATAAAGATGGGGCTAGTAATGAAATGAATATACAGAGATAACGGAGCATCCGAACTAAGGTACCAACATCCGCACGTTGATAATAATCCTCAGCGGTCTGCATGAAGGAAACAAAGGTAGTAGGAACGGTCATGACTATAGGCGTTCCATCTACTAATATAGCTACTTTTCCTTCCATAAGCGCAGCGGCAATAACATCAGGACGTTCGGTATGATGAACGGTTGGAAATGGAGTATAGGTTTCATCCTCGATTAATTCCTCAATATAACCACTCTCCAAGATGCCATCAATATCGATCCGATCTAAACGCGTATGTACTTCTTGTACAATCCCGTCATCTACAATTCCTTTGATATACATAATGGCTACATCGGTTTGGGTGACGCGTCCGATTTGTTGTGTTTCTAACCACAAATTAGGGTCTTTTATTTTCCGCCTTATTAAGGCGGTATTAGTACGCAAGCTTTCTGTGAAGGCTTCCTTAGGTCCGCGGATCACCGTTTCGGTGGCACTTTCCGATACACCACGATCTTTCCAGCCACGCATGCCAATCGTGAAACCCTTGGCGTATCCATCTAGTAAGAGGATCACATCTCCGGATAATAGGGAGGTTAACAAAGCATGGAACTCCATCGCATCTTTGATATCACCTACGGTAAGCATGTGATTTCTTAATAAGGAATAGTTGTCTTTCTCAGGTTCTAAGCTCAAATCTGGAATTTCTAAGACAAGAGACTCCAGAATGAAATCCTGAATAGCTTTACTGTCAGCAAGTCCATCCGTATAGAAAATAGCTGCTTTCATCTGTTGCTTGGAGCCGATGAAGAAATCTCTGACCACAAGGTCTGTGCTATTTCCGAGCGTTGTCTTTATATGTTCAATATTATCTTGGAGGTTTTCCTTGAGAGGCTCTTTAGGTAATTCTTTAGTGGGGTTCGGGTGCCCTATTGTAGGGTTTTTGAATATTTTGGTTATTGTTCTGTTCAGAAATCCCATGGTTGTTATCCCTCTTCCGCAAGCTGCTGTAATTTAGCTATTACCATAATGCGGAGGGATTATTCTTTGAATAATCCATGGTGGGATTGGGGATGAGCTCGCAAAAAAAAGGCCATCGAGATTCTCTCGACAGCCAGGGTAGAACTAGATATTTAAGAACTAGAGGATGTCCAATCATTCGTCAGGTGTTTCTCAGTTAATATAGACAGCAACTGGATACCGACCTCATTATGGCCACCTTCTGGGATGATCAAATCGGCGTATTTCTTGGACGGTTCAATAAAAGCTTCATGCATTGGCTTAACCGTACTCAAATATTGGTGATGGATCGATTGGATGCTCCGGCCACGTTCTTCGATATCGCGGAGTACCCGGCGGAGGATGCGTACATCAGGATCAGCATCAACAAAGACTTTGATATCAAGCATATCGCGGAGGTTCTCGTCGGAAAGAACATGGAGTCCCTCGATGATTACAATGTTGTTTGGTTTCAGTTCTACAGTCTCCGTAGTGGAGCGGGCATGAACTGTGAAGTCGTACACCGGTGCATATGCGGTCTGATCTTCACGCAGACATTTAAGATGCTCAATAAGCAGCTCATTGTCGAAAGCGAAAGGATGATCGTAATTGATGGATTCACGTTCAGCGAAGCTGAGGTGTGAATGATCTTTATAGTAGTTATCTTGAGATATGAAAGTTACCTTTCCCGTTCCAAGACGGTCAATGACGGAGCGGGCTACGGTTGTTTTTCCCGAGCCGGTGCCGCCGGCGATACCAATGATAAGCATGTGATTCAATAACCCTCCCTAAGATTGCCGTTGCAATTCCAATATTGTAGCACAGCGCTCATGTTTTTTCACCTTAGATCGGGTAAAATTAAGATGGGATTTTTTGAAATTCGTCTATATTAGGGACAAGGCAAACACGGAAGGGGCAATTCTACCAATGAACGGAAAAAAATCAGTGCAAGAGGCCTTTAATGAAACGACGTATCGGATCGTAGGACATGGAAATCGAGAGGTTCAAGTCTTGAAGGAAGCCTTTGAAGCTGTAGAAAATAGTACACCGTCTGATATTTATGGATCGGGGAAGGTTATTGAGGATTTTCAATCGGAGATGGCGAAGCTTCTGGGTAAAGAGACAGCGGTCTTCTTTCCGAGTGGAACAATGGCACAGCAAATCGCTTTAAGAATATGGTGTGATGAAAAAGGACTCAAGAGCGTCGCCTATCATCCTTTATGTCATTTGGAGATCCATGAGCAGGATGGGTTGAAGGAACTGCATCATATTGAGCCTGTCCTACTTGCGAACAAGGATCGACTAATCACCTTGGATGATGTATTACATATGAAGGAAGATATTGCTTGTCTGCTGCTCGAATTGCCGCAGCGCGAGATTGGTGGACAGTTACCGGAGTATAAGGAGCTTGAAGCGATTTCTGCACATTGCCGTGCTCGGGGAATTAAGCTGCATTTGGATGGCGCAAGATTGCTTGAGACGCTTCCCTATTATGGCAAGACAGCTGCTGAGATCTGCGCCCTCTTTGATAGTGTCTATATCTCACTGTATAAAGGAATCGGAGGAATTGCAGGCGCGATTCTTGCAGGCGGTGAGGCGTTTACGAAGCAATCGAAGATATGGAAACGGCGGCATGGTGGCGACCTAATCAGTCTGTATCCATACATTATTTCCTCTGATTATTACTACCAGCAAAGAGTAGATAAGATGCAGCAGTATTACGAAGGGGCTAAGGAGCTTGCTGCTTTAGTTAATCAATGTCACGGGGTGACTACGTTACCTGCTGAGCCTGTCTCCAACATGTTTCATATGCATTTTCAAATGTCTAGGGAGAGCATTGAACCGATCCTGTCTTCTGTATATGAGTCAACAGGAATCGGTTTAAGCGCAGCGATAAGACCAACGGGAGAAGATACTTCTTATTGTGAGATCAGTATTGGAGACAAGTACGCCGACATTCCTAAAGAAGAGGTAAAAGGATTCTTGTTGCTACTCGATAAGCTAATGCGCGAGTCATCTTCCGAGCAGTGTTCGAAGTAACGAGATCCGTAATAATTGCTTTTTAATAAGCTTCGTACGGAATTCATTTCTTAACTGATTGTAAATAGGCGGGCAATGGTTAAGAGCCCAATGATACATGAATTTAAAGTCTGTAGCGTCTTTTGCAGAATTTAATAAATAGTAGGAGATCGTATCATAAGCATTATGGTTAAACCATTCCGCCATTTCTGGCTCGCTATATCCATATTTCTGAACGGCCATATTCTTAATCAACAGCTTCTCCTCCAGATTCTCAATTAAGAATCCCTGACTCAGATTAAAGGTGATATTGTCCCCGTGTAATCTGTATACACCGGCAAGTGTATCTATGAAGCCGGCATCACCGACCAACAAGGAACGCAGATAAATAGAAGCATCATTAACCATGTTCATATTTAGGATATCCATAGCTATTAAAGCCTCACGCTTAAAGACAGTTGTTAAGGTGGAGGAGGGCTTCGGATATCCTTTTTTCTCGAAATTCATGAAATAATCCTGCTTCTTAATAATCTTGCTTAGCTGTAAGCTGCTGATCTTCAGTTGCTTGGCCTTTGAAAATTCAAGAAAAACATTAGCAGCCACAAATGATATTTCGGGATGGTGATTGTGAAACTCTACAGCCTTACTTAAATAATTCATGTCAATCAGATAGTCATCATCATCGAGAAAAAGAACATACTCACCATTACCATGAGCAGCAAAAGCTATACGGCGATTATTTCCCGGCCCGCTGTTCTTTTCGTTTCGCATGTAGATTACCTGTGACTCGCCTCCGAAGCTTTGATGCATTAACTCTTCCGTGCCATCTGTAGAGCAATCATCAATAACTGTAATCTCTTTATGCGGATAGTCCTGCATTAAGATGCTTTGGATCGCTTGATTTAGGAATGCCTTTCTATTGTAGGTAGTGATAATGACACTGACCTTAGGATAATCGGCAAAGGAAAGGAGAGCTGAGTCTGAAATAGCCATATCTGAGGACTGATGTTTGATTGCGACGATCCCATGGATTAACCCATCTATCTCTTCGTTTACGATACTGAATTGCTCTGACAGATAGAATCTTATTGCATCTTCTGAAGCTCTCCCTGTGAGATAAGCACGGATCACTTCGGATAGGGTTTCTAGAAAGGTTTTGATTTGCGGATTTTGTTCTTTATCTAGGATCAGGCGGCATCGTTGAAAGATTTCCTGATCATCCATTTGAAGGGCAGATGAATGGTTTATTTCATCATTCAGGTCATTTAGAAAGACGTAACAGGCTTGCTGCAAAACCTCGCTATGATCCATTTCGAGTCCTCCTGATGTGTTATTTAGATACACCACTTACCTTAGGTCTAGCCAGAACCTTATGCTTGAGCTTCGCCCGATATCCTCTGAGATGCTCCCATGTATACAGGAAAACTTCCCGTTCCACTAAGGAGGCGATCACGAAATATATAGGCAGGATTACAAGCCCTAGCAGTACACCCCACAACATAAGCCCCACATAGGAATGGATTCGGATAGGGATGGCGCTAGAGATCAGAATAATGCCCGCAAAAACCACTGCATTCGTTAGCCATCTTCTAAAGGTGACCCAAGGGCTCCGATTCAGCAGATGTTTGCTAGCATAGACCACAATATCTACGGAGCGGTATAAGAGGGCGGCTATGGTTCCCATCAGTACACCGTAAATTCCCATAAAGATTACAAAGACAATAGAAGCGACTAGATTGATTACGGATTCTAGAATGGAACGGTTCTGTGTTTTCTTGAAATGTCCGGCAATTGTAATCACATTATTGGAAGAAGCTCTGGCATTGGTTAATAATTTGATGACTACGAACAAGACCGGCAGCCACATATCGATATAATTCACGTCGTTTACCCCTGCGGTATACAATTTCATAAAAGGTAGAATCAGAATATAGGCCACTGTTAGTATCGAGAAGATGAGCCCCATAAAATACACTTCGTAAGCATCATAAAATTTAATAAAGGCCTCTTTACTCTCATGAAAGCTCTGACCGAGAGCAGCTTTCACGCTTCCGTTTATGGTTTGGACGATGTTATCAACAATCGTAAAAATCATGTTGTACATGACATAAATGCTGACGATCTTTAGGTTCGTAAATATAGTCAGGATCAGCACGTCGGTATTTCTAAACACCAAGTAGGAGATCTCATGGACTAACACGGAATTTTTTTGACCAATGGCTTCATAGTCTGGTTTGAGAGTTAGGTTGATCCATTTGTAATGTTTATTGATATAGATATAGAAGACGACGATTTGAAGTACGGTTAATATGAAATAGGAAGCTTGCACAGCGATGATGTTAACCCCTTGAAGCAATAACAGAATCCGAATCACATTGTTCAGAATGTTAGCTACAGTGACTATAGATGTCTCTACATAGCTTTTTCCCTCTGCAGCAAGCAGAACTTTGAATTTTCCTTGAAAATAATAATTGATCGCCCCGCCCATTCCTGTGAGTAAAATAATGAGCATAATCGATAATTTATCGATTTCAGAAGTAATCACTAATGGATACAGGGTGGCGATTAGAAGGACGGCGAAAAAATAATAAATGCCTGTTTTTTTATAATAGCTGGAGGTGGCGGCCAGAATAGAGTTGATATGGTTCTTATCATCCGAAGCTACTGGCTTATATAGGGCTTGTATCGAAGCGGCTCCTACTCCGGCTTCCAGCAGGGCCAAATAACTAATGATCTGTACAATAGAAGCGATTAAACCATTGGCTTCAGAGCCATAGTTGACCATAATCAGTCGGGGGATAAAAAAACCAAGGATGATCGTGATGAGCTGACTCCCGAGTCCAAAGGATAAGTTAAGAATGCTCCGCTTGGCTCTCATAACGTATCCTCCTTTCGTAAAGCGATAAATACTTATCCAGCTGCTCGAAATGTTCTTCGGCATGTTTGACTTGCGGCGTGACATCCATGCAGTGGGTAATCATACTATCAAACACCTGTACAGGCTGGAGCTGCTCCAGTGTAGTGAAATCAGCATATAATCCTTTGAACTGGACATCTTCCATTACGTTGATCATTTTTTGGCTGTAAGCCACAGGAAACACAGGTTTGCCCAATACCCAGCCCAGGATCATCGCATGGAATCTTGAAGCAACTATAAAGCTGGAATTGGCTAGAACGGACAAAATCTCTTCCATATTTGTTTTATATAAATGCACTTGGATGGCATCCTCATAGGAGGGCCCCATAAGATTCTGGATCTCTTCAATCGCCAGCTGGTCCCCTTCATGTTCACAAAAGGACATGAAATGAACAGCGTAGCCTTTTTCAATGAAATAAATTGCGAGTTCTTTCATTTTTTCATAATAGAGGTTGTCAAAGCCGTTCAGACCTTTAATAGAAGGCTTAATGACGGATAAGACAATGTAATCCTCGGGTTCGGCTTGAGGATCTGGTGGATCAAGCTGAAAAATAATATCTGGCGCTAAACGGACATTATCCAGATCCTCAAATAAATCATAAGAATATTTTTCTCTAAAGCAGATGTCGGTATAGTCCTTGAAAATGCGCTTGTGTTCCTCGTAATATTCTTTATCTGTATAAGGGCCGAAATTCGATCCTAATAAATAGTAGGGCTTATTCTTATTCCAAATGGTTTCTGCGTTCTTGAAATGCTCTGACCAATGCTCTGCCTGCATAAAGATCGAGCCGCCGATATGAACGACACCATCGGAGTGATCGGCCATATATTTTTGCGCCAGATTATGTATCTTTAACCTTCTGCAAATAAAGGCAATGCCTCTAAAGAAGAATGAATCGGAAGGATACACTCTGAGGTTCTTGATCTCTTTGAAGACCAGCTTGTATAAGCGTGGAGCGCAGATTCTGAATTCGGTATCCGGATACCTCTCACATAACACCTTTATGAATAAATCATCGCCCAAATTAAATTCGGTATAGGCATAGATCAGCAGCTTTTTCATATTCTAAATTCCTTTCGCTTGAACCTGGATAAGCTTTTCTCCACAGAAATGAATCTGTGATATAGAAGCGGGGAGATTAAGAATGTTCGGATATAAAGGGCTAATCTTCGATCATTACCTCTATAACGTCTTATGAGTTCATACATTTCTTGGTTTAGTTCCGGATAGGTATGATCGATGTCGCGAAGTAACTTCTGAATGCTTTCGCCTTCTGTCTCATTTAGACAGGTTTTTAGGTTGAAAAAGTAATTCTCGATCAATTCGCGATTTCTTATATAAGGAGATATCATATCCAGGTTCTCAAAGGGATGGGCCTCGAAATAAGCATCGACCCGTTTGAATACATCAACGACATCAAATTTATTCACATTATAGCTATTGGAAATCGACGTATTTCTTTGTAAATAAAACGATAATATATCCGGTAATGTGATGACTCTAGTAGCTCTGGATAAAGCTTTGTAGATAAATTCCTGATCTTCTCCATTCACACAGCGTTCCGTATATTGGAGTTCGTGAAGGAGTAATAATTCCCGTTTGTACGCAATGCTCCCTGTCCATATTCGCAAGCTTTTGTTCACGAAAATATGAGTCAGCGCTTCACTGCCTGTGATGTCGCTATATGCAGAGGCGTAGCTCAAAGTAGCAACTCCATCCTCTGTGACATGGCTATATCCCCAGCAGATAATTTCGGGGTCAGATGGTTGAGTATAGGTATGAACGGTCCTTACTAAATCTGTAGAGATATAATCATCTCCATCCAGAAACAGCACATAGTTGCCTGTGGCTTCTGCTAAGCCTCTATTTCTAGCCGCACTAACCCCTTGATTCTCTGTTCGAATGACTTTGCAAGAAAGCTCGGGATGAAGTGAGAGGATCTTTTCTATCACATTGTAGGTGTGATCCGTAGATCCGTCATCCACGATAATGACCTCAAAATGCGGTTCACTTTGGGCAAGGAGTGTATCAAACATAGGGGTCATATAATGTTCAATATTGTATACAGGGACCACAATGCTTAGATTCATGTGCTGGCTCCTTTCCTTGGTAGAACTGGATAAACAGCTATCTTAAGCTTACCCTTCGTATCAAAAGATTGTATATACTACTTTAGTTTACTTATGGCTACCTCTAATTCGTTGTAACATCACGTGAATAATAATTATTACAGTATGTAAAATGACAATCATATCGATTGGTATAACATATATAGAAAGTCTATAAAATCATGAACGCTCGAAGCGGAGGGACCTGCGATGCAGCTGCAAAAAATATTCGCGAACGGAGAAAGATTAAAGAATACGATAGAGGCATTTGCGGATTATGGGCGTACAGATAACAACGGCGTGACCCGGTTATCGCTGACGGAAGAGGACGTGAAGGTTCGAAATTATTTTCGTACCTGTTGTGAAGAATTGGGCATGTCTGTGAAGGTGGACGATATGGGCACGATGTACGCCACGCTTGCGGGTGTAGAGTCTGGGCCGCCTATTGTGATTGGCTCGCATATGGATACTGTGAAAAAAGGTGGAAGATTCGATGGCGTTCTTGGGGTAATCGCTGGACTAGAGGTAGTTCGCACACTCGAGGATCACGGGATAAAGCCGAAGCTGCCGGTGACCATTATGAATTTCACAAATGAAGAAGGGGCTCGCTTTGAGCCATCGATGATGGCCTCTGGTGTGCTGGCCGGTAAGTTCGATAAGGCAGAAATGTTGAATAAAAAAGATCCGGAGGGCATTACCTTTGGCGAAGCGCTGGAGGAAAGTGGATATAAGGGGGAAGCGAGTAATCGAATTACCGAAGCCACTGCTTATTTGGAGCTTCATATCGAGCAAGGTCCTGTGCTAGAACAAGAAGAACTGTCGATTGGTCTGGTAGACTGTGTAGTTGGTATGGCCTGTTATGAAATTGAGGTGACGGGAGAATCGGATCATGCGGGCACCACGCCTATGGCAATGCGCAAGGATGCCTTGTTCGCTGCCACGGATTTGATCACGGAGCTTAGAAGCAAGCTTAGTGCGCTCGACTCTGAACTGGTGTATACCATGGGCAGAATGAATGTGCTTCCTAATATTCATACCGTTATTCCTAATAAAGTGATCTTTACGATTGAGGCAAGACATAAAGATATGGAGATTGTCCGTAAGGTGGAAGCCATTATTCATAGCTTGCCGGAGATGCTACTGGACTGTGTAGTAAGTAAGACCAAGCTTTGGGGCAGAGAGACGGTTTGGTTTGACCGGGGAATATGTAATTTAGTGGAGCAAGCGGCACAAGCCTTGGACTATTCTAACCGGAAGATCGCAAGTGGCGCAGGGCATGATGCTCAGTTCGTAGCAAGCTTTCTGCCATCCGCGATGGTGTTTGTACCTAGTGTGAAGGGGAAAAGTCATTGTGAAGAGGAGTTTACCTCCTATGATGATTGTGAAAAAGGGGTAAATGTAATCCTAGAAACAGTGTTGTTATTACTGTCAAATTAATACGCGTTACTAAATATAACATTACATGATGGTAGTAGTGCTTTAATTTCATACAAAATCGTCAAAAAGGCACTCTAAGCAGTGTCTTTTTTTATGAGATAATGATTAGGGTTGTGTTGGGTACCAAATGAACCTGAAGTTGATAGGCAGTTTAAGACGAATCCTTTGTGTAAAAACACAATGATGATAGATAATATTTTAATTTTTTACCAAATTGGAAATACTAAACGTATGTTATTATTCTTTACATAAGGGATCTACATTAGACGGGAGAGATGAATGATGATTATCGGAGTGCCTAAAGAAATTAAAAATAATGAGAATCGTGTAGCCATAACACCTGCGGGTGTAGTTAGCCTTATTAAAGAAGGACATCAAGTGCTGGTGGAAGCTGGGGCTGGTGTGGGAAGCGGATTTCCAAACGAAGAGTATGCTTCTGCCGGGGCAGAGCTGATTCAGGACGCAGCCACCGTCTGGAGCTCTGCCGAAATGGTGATGAAAGTGAAAGAACCGCTGGAAAGCGAGTACCCCTATTTCCGTCCAGGCCTTATCTTGTTCACGTATCTGCATCTTGCGCCTGAACCTTCTCTGGCCGCTGCGCTCAAAGATAAGGGTGTGTTTGCCATCGGGTATGAGACGGTTGTTCATGAACGTACCTTGCCGCTATTAACACCGATGAGTGAAGTGGCGGGCCGGATGTCCGTTCAGCTTGGCGCTCAGTTCTTGCAAAAGAACTATGGCGGACAAGGGATTCTTCTCTCCGGTGTTCCCGGGGTTAGTCGTGGCAAAGTTAGCATTATCGGCGGCGGTGTAGTAGGTACTAATGCCGCGAAAATGGCTATCGGATTGGGTGCCGATGTTACAATTGTTGACCTCAGTGCAGAAAGATTACGTCAATTAGATGATATTTTTGGTGCACAGATCAACACGCTAATCTCGAACCCTTACAATATTGCCAAAGTGGTAGCTGAGGCAGATTTGTTGGTAGGTGCGGTGCTGATTCCGGGTGCGAAAGCACCGAAGCTGGTGACAGAAGAAATGGTCAAGACCATGAAGCCGGGTTCGGTGATTGTTGATGTGGCGATTGACCAAGGTGGTATCGTGGAGACGATCGACAGAGTGACCACACATGATAATCCTGTATTTATTAAGCATGGCGTACTGCATTATTCTGTTGCTAATATGCCGGGTGCTGTGGCCAAAACTTCGACGATTGCTTTAACCAATGTGACTGTTCCATACGCCTTGCAAATTGCCAATAAAGGCGTGATCAAAGCGATTCAAGATAATGCCGGTTTAAGAAGCGGTGTAAATGTGGCTAATGGTAAAATCACTTGCCAAGCCGTGGCTGAAGCACTTGGTGAGAAACATTTTTCGGTAGAACAAGCCATGGAGCAGACGTTCACAATGAGCTAAATAGAGCTAAATAGAGCTAAATAGATGCGTTCATAGTGCTTGAAAATATTTGGAAACCAATAGACAGCAAATTTCCGTTATGGGAGTTTGCTGTTTATTGTTCTGGAAGTAATATTTTCGGCTCAGTTCGGTGTGGGGAGGATCTGGCAGAAGTCTGCTAGTTTGATCTAGGAGGTAGCTAGGAGTGGCTTCAGTGTGCTAGATCCAGCAGAAATCTACTAGTTCGGTGTTAAAGGTTGTAGGACTGCGTTATGAAGATCGTTGGATCGGGTGGATGTTTGTTGGTGATGATTTTTAGGGAAATCCTCCCTATAAATTACGCAAAAAAGCTTGAAATGCTATTTTTAGGGAATTTATCCCTATAAATACGAAGAATATCCCCGATTGTGCCTGAATTGGAGGAGTTATAGGGAGGTTTTCCCTGATTAGTAGCAGGCAAACCTAAAGAGACACAATTACAGGGAGGAATTCCCTAAAAACTATAAGGGGGCTCTCTCAAGTAGCGGTTTAAGTATTGTCGCGCCACTCCGTCACCTCGCTTCTCGTCACCCGCATCAACGTAACCTGCAACTCCGTCCCACGCCACTCCATAATCCCGCCATTCCGCAACCAACGTAACCTGTACTCAGCAACTCCGCCCCCACGGAAATCTATAACCCCGTAGCTCCTTCACCCGGCGATCTCAAGGTCCCAGCCATCGCGCCCCCATCCCATTATCTTATAGTCAGCGGGGAGCACGCATACTATAATAAAATCACTCTAAAGTACAAGGTTCGGCTATTTTTCAGGCAGGGGTGGGGCTAGTGACGGAAAAGGATCCATTGTTTGATCGTTTCTTCGATAGTATGGAATCGTTGGCGGATGCGATTAGTGAATCTCTTCAATCTCAAGTTACCATTGAGGACAGCAATCACCATGTGATCGGATACAGCTCCCATCAATTTGAGAGTGATTCTGCAAGAATTTCAACCATTATTGGAAAACGCGTACCTAACGCTGTCATTATTGGTTTGCGTAAGAAGGGGATTATGCAGCAGCTTGAGAACGCTACACGTCCGATTCGGATTCCTGCGGTGATGGAGGTAGGTCTTGGACCCCGACTCGCTATTTGCATCAAACATCAGAAGGAAATTCTCGGGTACATATGGGTAGTGGATGCAGGCAATCTAGTTGAGGGACACGCGGAGAATATCGTTGAGAAAGCGGCGGGCATCGTAGGGCGCTACTTATTGAAGCAGCGGGGGTGGAAGACGAAGCAGGAGAAGACTCAGGAGGATTTTTTCTGGAAGCTGCTCACCTCCCATTATGACAATGAAGCGAACATCAAGCAGGATGCGGAAGTTTGGTCAATTCTTTTGCCGGAGAAATATTATATTAGCGTGTTAGAGAGTGACAAAGTCATCAATGATCATTTTGTACTTCGGTTTCGGCAAACTATGGCTTCCTATGCAGGCATGCAATTATTATTTCTGACTGCAGAGCATAATCGGTTGATTATATTGTTTTCATTCAGCTTTCGTATGGAAGGGACGGGGGGACTGTCTTCTTTTATGCGAAAAATTATTGAAGATATGCGTAAGAGTGAGGGCTGTATGCTAAGCGCAGGCTGTAGCCTGGATTACACCGAATATATGTCGGCAGCCATTGCGTATTGGGAAGCGGGGTCCATTCTGGAGATCAAGAAGCTGCTGCCTTTTCATGGCCGAGAGTTATTATTGTATGAGGATATTGGATTTTGGGCGTATGTTCCGGCTATTATAGAGCAAAAACGTAGTCGAACCCGTAAAAGTCCTTTGCTGTATCCGCTAAAAGAGCATGATCGCGAGCATAAAAGTGATTTTTTAAAAACGATCGCCGTTTATTTATCACTCAGTGGAAACTTGAAGGAATCCGCCGTTTTTTTACATATTCATACCAACACATTGCTGTACAGATTAAATCGCATAGCAGAGATAACGGGAAAAAGCTTAAAGGATACGGGATACCGCACTTCTATATATTTGGATATTTTGACGGAAGAGACAAGGCAGCTTAATCAGTGGTTTGTTGAGTCACGGGAATAAAATGAATTAAGCACCAACTGGGCAGCGAACACGTACAATAACCTATATTTAGAACCTATAATATTGGAGGGACTAAGCATGGTGAAGGAAGTTCGTTCACCCGATGCCCTTGACTTTGAACGGAAAATGAGAGACAGCATCGTGGAATCGGCCGAAGCTTTAAATAACAGTGGAGCGGATTTTGCAACATTTGATGAGTCGCGCTGCAACCCGCAGTTTTGGACGCGTACAGATATTGGAGGACTACAGCTGAACGCTGGTGTGGCGCCTTCGGTAGGGATTAAAGACATTTTTCAGAATGGACATTTATATGCCTTCGAATGCGCGACAGCCATGGTCATTGTTATGTACAGGGCGACAATTGAAGCTATAGGAGAAGAAGCCTTTAATAGGTATTTTAAGGATTTGTTCTTATGGGATTGGAATTACGACGAGAATCTACGCTTAATTACGAACTATAATAAGGATCAGATGCTGCGGGGAGATATTGTGTATTTCAGGAATCCAGATCATGCACCTAGCAAGCCAGAATGGCAGGGTGAGAATGCGGTTAAGCTTGAAGAAGACCTGTTCTATGGCCACGGTATTGGGATAACTACTGCGGAAATCATTATAGACTCTCTTAATGAGGAAAGAGTGCCCGGAAGTAATACCTCAGCGTTTCTTACGAATGAATCCATTCATCCTGATTTTAACTATTTACAGAGATTATCTTCAGGTTCGGTCTTACCCGGAGCGGAAAATAGAGGCTCTGAGTGCACTGTGTTCTCAAGAATAGGGACTAGAAGTTACATTTATAAGATCTAAAAGCTAAGAGGGTACCAAGAAGAGTAATCTTCCTGAAAAAAGAGGCTGTCTCATAAGTAGATATTCTACAAAAGAAACAGCCCATACTTATTCAATAGGCATTCTGGAATCAGTTCCCATCCGTTTGTCCGTCATACGTAGATTCAGTAAAGACACCATCTAGGGTGTCTTTTTTTTCGTGGATTCAATAGTTTTAGTTCGTAATCATTGAAGCTTGAGTAGCTATTTATGCGTCAAGAAAGAAATTTCAGTGCATACAATCTAAATCTTTAATAGTAGCAAAGGTTTAAATTTACATTGAACTGTTATAGTTCTCATTGATCAATACTTTACTAATAGGGGGAAGGATAAGCGCTATGAATACATTACGTAAGACAATAGTGATTGCATCAGCAATAACGTTGCTAGTAGGAGGGTTGAATACAGGTTTTAGTCAAAATAATTATGCCTACGCAGCAGATGATGCTAAGCCATCCGTCGTGGTCGAAGATTTTGAAGATGGAATCAATGATGTGAAATTTAATCCTAAACGTATGTATAACGCTACGCTGCACTTAGAAGATAACAAGAAGCTTGTAAGAAATGGACAATATTCGGCTAGAATTGATTACGATATGATCGGCATAGTAGATAATCCCTCTCAAATTGAAGTCGGGTATAAAACGGGGAATATCCCAGTAACAGGTTACCCTACTAAAGTAGGCATGTGGGTTTATGCAAACAATGAAGGACATTTGCTGACGACAAAATTTAGAGATATAGGCGGATCTTCTTTCCAAGCAGAATTTTATGATGTAAATCAAGTGGGTATCAACTGGTCCGGCTGGAAATATATCGAGGCAGATGTTCCGCAAGGTAAACCGGGCCCGATTGTTCTTGAATTGTTTTTCCAATTGAAACAATCGGATATGAGCAAGAAAAACAAGGGCTCTATTTGGGTAGATGATATTACCTTTATCTATGATGAGGTTGAAGAGGATAAGGATGTTCCTGCCATTAAACCTATAGCCCCTGTTGAAAATGAAGTATTAAATACTCCACTTGATGAAGTGAAGGTTGAGCTGACTGATAACGGATCAGGCCTGGATTTGAGTACCTTATCTGTTCAGTTAGATGATACGGATATTACGGATGAAGTGCAATATTCTCCAGATACAAATGTATTAACTTACCCGGGAGAATATGTAGATGGTGGTTATCATGAGCTTGCTATTGAAGTGAAGGACAAGAAAGGTAACCCGGCAGCAAAAACATTCACCTTCACAATAAATGCAGGAGAGCGTTTGTTCATGGCTGCGGACGAAGAAGCAGTAAGTAATGAAATCTATCCTGTTCATATTAATATCAAAGACTACTTGAAAGCAGAACAGGCAAAATTCACCTTAAATTATGATGCAAGCACCCTTCAAGTTGAAAGCATTACTCAGGCGTCTGGAGTTTCCCTAACCTCAGATATTGATAATGAGCACGGTATGGTTCAAGTAGCACTTGATAATGTAATAGCGGCAGCTCATGATGCCGTTACTGTTAACTTCAAAGTGAGCTCTCATGCCGTCTTAGAGCGTGGCGAAGCGTATAAAACCATAACAATGAGCAATGCGAGTCTTACTGCTGGCGGCGTTCAGACGAGTACACCCTTAGCCGCGCCTATTCATTATACAATCGGTTTCCCCTATCAGCTGAAAATGACGGGAGTTGGTTTGGGTACACCTTCTACATTTACAGTGTTAGACCATGGAGGCAAGCCGTATGAAGGTGCGGGTATTATTTTTACTGGATTATTAAAACAAAGCTCAGTCGTGACAGTTAACACTGTTACGTCTAGTGTATATGAGGATGATGATACATCTTCTAATGTAATCATGGTTGCAAATGCTGGTGAACGTTACTATGCTTCAACAGCAGCTAAGAATGGATTTTACGAGGTTATTCTCGCAGACGGACAAACAACAGGTTATATCTCGGAAGCTGATGTTAGTAGTCAGTTATTGAACAGCAGCCTAGGCAAAACAGATGCTAAAGGACAGTTAACAACAGATCTCACTACATTGGCACTTGGTACCTATCAAGTTCAAGCTGTCATCGGTGATCAGAACAGTAAGGTTGTCAATTATGAAGTTGTGGAGCAGTATGGTACGAATGAAGCGCAATATATTCAAACCTATGTGACAGAGGATATGTCTTCACAACTAAGTGCTGCCTGGCAAACAAAACCAGATCAAACCTCTACTTATATTCAATACATTGAAGCTGGTGAATGGGAAGCAGGAGTAAGCCCAGACGTTAATATGGTAAGGCAACAGCAAGCCGAGAGTGAGCTGCAGGTGCTTAGCATGAAGGAAAATGGAACGAAAGGCGAAATCCGGTTTCATAATGTCCTGGTTAAGGGCTTGAAAGCAGATACTACTTACAAATATCGTGTAGGCTATGAGGACCATTGGTCAGAATGGAATGAATATTCTACTGTTGATCAGGATAAAAAAACACCGACCTCATTCTTATTCATTACGGATTCCCATACGAATCAATTACAAGGATTAGAAACCTATCAAGCGCTAATGACTAACGCATTGACACAATATCCATCAACACAGTTTATTATGCACGGTGGAGATATGGTTGATGTAGGCGGCGCATTCGAAGAATGGCAAAAGTTCTGGCTAGCATCTTCTATTTATGCAACAAAACTTCCGACTGCACTAGCACTGGGCAACCATGATGTGAAGAGTGAAGGAAAAGATGTGTTCACCAAAGGTGCGAATTTCCCAGAGAACGGACCAGAATCCCAACTGCAATATGCTTACTCTTATGAAGTCGATGATACTCATTTTGTCGTATTGAACTCAGAAGGCGTAGAGGAACAGATGATTGCTCAAGCAGCATGGTTAAAAGAAGATTTGGATCAGAATGATAAAAAGTGGACTGTCGTTATGTTCCATCGTCCAGCTTATCATACAGAGAATGGTCGGGAATCCCTTGTTGAGTATACCCAAACCTACTTTGCACCCATATTAGAAAAGAAAAATGTCGATTTGGTTCTGGTTGGTCATGATCATGTATATGCACGGACCTATCCAATGAAGGATGGAAAGCCAAATAAAGCTACCAATGAGGGGACTGTATACCTTGATGGTGGTGCTTCAGGCTGGAAATTCTATGATGGCACGCAATATAATTATTTGAATTATATTTTTGATGAAGACGTTCCTGTGTACTCCGCTATTGAAATTACAGAAGATGCGATTCATGTGAAGGCACGTACAATTGCGGGTACATTGATCGATGAGTTTTCTGTCAAGAAAACAACGGAAACTGAGACACCAACACCAACACCAACACCAACACC
>NZ_NFUX01000146.1:0-2428 GCF_002264385.1 Paenibacillus sp. VTT E-133280 | reverse complement strand
GAGACTGTCTATGGTAGTTTGAGCCTCTTGCCGTTAAAAATCCATCGCACAAAACGTGATCGAATAACAAATTAGTTACCTTACCTGTATATGTTGACTGGTCGTCACCAGATTTCTTTTCTGCATCGTAATCGTCGTTGCAAGTGTCTGTTAAGTTGCGGTCAAAGTCCTATTCTTTGCATTTCACCTTTACTATAGTTGTCGCGCTATCCTTCTTTAAAGGTACGATAGCGTCTTCCTCTCCCTCACTATCGCCACAGGGTAATCTACAGTTGCGAGTAAATTTGAATAAACCGTAAGAAAGCGAACATAACAAAAAACAGGTTAATCATGGTGATATCTGACCATAATCAACCTGTTCATTGCAACGGAATAGCGTTATTAAGTTATAAAATTAAAGCATCTTATGTGCGTACAACCGAAAGGGAGAAATCTTCAAACAGGTATTACATGGGTTATTTGTGTTATTGGGTGGATGATAAGTTCATTCGGCACTGGGTAGCCCCACCAATGAAAAAAACCTTGAAAGGCACGAAGCCAATCAAGGTTTTCATTAACATTAAGATTCAAATGTAGTTCTATCGGGGAAATGTCCATTTTCCCTAATGAAACAAACTGATAACTTTTGTGCTGCTCTATCGAAATAAAATTTTGTTGAAATGTTCGGGTCAGGAATCGGGTCTAATTCGGCAAACTTCCTTGTTATTTTATTTAATTCAATTCTCCCCATAACAATCTCATTCGGACCAAATTTATAAATAACCTTTTCCTCATCTTCCATTTCCTTAAGTAACAAAACGAATGAAGCCAATATATGTCTCCTCCTTATTATGGATTCCACGGACGACCTGATTCTAAAGTTTTATCATGTGCTGTCCTATAATTTGTTTTGAAGATTCCTTCGAATCTCGACTCAAACAATTCATGATTTAGTAAATCTATATCACTTTGATTGTACGTCCCTTTTTGTAGTCGTTCCCAAGCTTGAGCAATATCATAATCAGCATCAAAGCGCCCAACACCATGATCTTTTATATGTTCTTTGATAAACAAATGCTCCTTTATTCTCTGAACCCTACTATCCTTCATACCAGTATTTCTTGTTATTGATGCTACATCCGTGGTTGAACTCCTAAAAGTATCGTACATTTCATCGGCTTTATCAAGATTTCTTAAATATTCATCCGGGTCAAAAATATCAGATTTCCCACCTGACTGAACTTTACCCGTCCCCTCAAGAACCCCTTTCTTCTCTATCTCTTTAAGTAATTCCTTCTCTTTCTTTAAATACTCGCCGTAATTTGAGGTTTCTCGGGCGGCTTTACTTTCCCCAATGTTCTCCAATACTTTCTTTCTGATCTCTTCAAAATTGGGTACCTTTATCTTCGACAGCTTCCCACTTACAAATTTCATCGTACTTGCAAGTACTTTGCTTCCCGCCCTGATCGCTACATCTCCCGCACCTGCAATTACGGTATTGACTCCAACCGTAGCTATCCGATCTCCTAAGCTTTGCTTTCCATCATCCCGATAATCATTAATGGTATCAAATGCTTCTCCTATCGTACCACTGATTGCACCCGATACCATCGATTTCAATAAAGTTGGTGAGAATTTCCCTAGCATGCCTGGGGTCTTTACTGCTTTTAAATACTTAAACGGTAGTCCTATGCTGATTAGTTGCCCTGCAAATTGCCCAGCCTTTTTCCCGTACGGATCGTCCATAGGATCTACATAACCCTTCGGTTTCGGTCCTACAATCCAATCGGTGATCGTTCCTGCCATTCCAAACGACGCCGTATCGATGGCATGGGTCAGAATACTACTTCCGCCCTCTAAAATATTGGCAATTGTCTGATTTCCAACGCCACTTCCCAGTAGACGGTTTTTGTCCGCTACCTCCTTCTCATGTTTTTCATAATAGGCCTTTGTCTCTGCAAATCTCCGATCCTGTTCCTCTATCGATAGGTCAAACCAGTACGTACCTTGCAATCGCTTGATTACTTCAGGATTGTTCCGATTTAAGATATCCTCATCCGAAACAAAATCATGTGGGTCATATGATCCTATCGTAGACTGTGGCTTCATCATTGCCAATTGTTGCTTCGCCCAGTCCCCCTTCGTGCCTTTCTCCATCGACATTCGTAGCAGAAATGCATATTTTTCATTCTCCATAAGTGGTACACTTTTGGTGGTAATCGACGGATCATAATCACACGACTTGACCGCCCCCTGCTTGAAATAGCCGCTTAGATCTTTCCCCACCTGGTACTGAACCGCGTCGACTCCCATGGATTCCAGCTTTTTGCGTGCGTCTTCCGCTAGCTTATGCATTGCGTCCATTTGAGCCTTGTTTCCAAACGCTTGATAGACTTTATATGCGGTCTGCGCTTTTGCAATTTGATCCCGTGCCTGGTAGATATCCTTC
>NZ_NFUX01000170.1:0-524 GCF_002264385.1 Paenibacillus sp. VTT E-133280 | reverse complement strand
CAGTCTCGAGGGATAACGATTTCCTGCTCTCCATACTCACTGACTACCGTTTTCCGACTCTTTCCGTGGAGACTGTTGGGTGTGAGCTTCGCCCTGACTTCATGCTTGCCATAGCCCAAATGAGTATCCATTTCGGTTTTTAACATCTCCTGAATCGTTTCGGTAAATAGATCCTTAAGGCATTCTGCTCATTTTTTACAGAAACCAAATTACTGTCCTTGATAAACTCCCGCAATTGTTGTTTTGTCCAAAGTCACATGTGTTTCCCCAACCCTTCTATTATTTTCATTTAAATGGTTTAAGAGTTTACACAATATATTTTAGAGACTTATTTGACAAGAAAGTACTTCGAAGAATTTCTAACAATGTTAATTAAATAATATAAAGCATCAGATACAAGAATCAACCTGTTTTTTTACTATCTACTTATTCTTACAGCAGTCATTAGAATCAAAAAATAAAAGAAAGGATTTAGAGTAAAATAATGGGAAGTCAAGCCGATATATAGGTTAGGTGTGCGACTC
>NZ_NFUX01000153.1:0-1800 GCF_002264385.1 Paenibacillus sp. VTT E-133280 | reverse complement strand
ATCTCCGGTCTGAGGAACACGAACTTCATACAAGGCTAACGTAGGCTGGATGAGGTTGCATAACAAACCAAAGTCCATACTGCCAAAGGCGTACGGGAGTAAATGGAGCAGATAGATGGAGAGGAAGATAGCGTCCTTACCTGGGGAGATCTGTGCGGTAGGCGAAGCCACTTCGTAACCTGCTTGTGAGAGCAGGCTGAACGCACAGAAGTCAGCAGACGCCATAGTAAGCAAGCTGTTACAACAGCTGCGGAAGGGCTGAACATGAAGTAGGTATTTGTACATCCAGGCGTGCAAGATGAGTAATGAAAGCAGAAAAAAAATCCGAAAGGACCTGACTGAAGAAGGAAGCGGTGAATCCCGTGAGGAGCTTCGGCAGGGCAGAATTCATCTCTGGCACAAGAGGAAGATACAAATCACGTAAAGAGAGGTGAAAAAAATGTTGGAACAGCTGCTGTCACGGGAAAATCTTCTGCAAGCCTTAAAGCGTGTTGAAGCGAATAAAGGAAGTCATGGCGTAGATGGGATGTCCGTAAAATCCTTACGAGAACACATCGTACAAAACTGGCAAACCTTGCGGCAATCGATAGAAGAAGGAACCTATGAACCGAGCCCCGTGCGCCGAGTCGAAATCCCGAAACCCGGTGGCGGAGGCGTTAGGTTATTAGGAATACCTACCGTGACAGACCGAATGATTCAACAAGCAATCGCTCAGGTACTAACCCCATTATTTGATCCAGAGTTTTCTGACCACAGTTATGGATTTCGTCCGGGAAGGCGAGGACATGAGGCGGTAAGGGAAGCTAGAGAATTC
This sequence comes from Paenibacillus sp. VTT E-133280, assembly GCF_002264385.1. Classification (NCBI taxonomy): domain Bacteria; kingdom Bacillati; phylum Bacillota; class Bacilli; order Caryophanales; family Paenibacillaceae; genus Paenibacillus; species Paenibacillus sp. VTT E-133280. Next base: position 986 of record NZ_NFUX01000153.1, on the reverse strand, counting down.
ATGAAAGAAGGCTATCGATACGTCGTTGACCTGGACTTGGAGAAATTCTTTGATCGCGTCAACCATGACTGACTGATGATGAAGATTTCGGCTAAAGTGAAGGACAAGAAAGTTCTCCTGCTGATTCGAAAATATCTTCAGTCAGGAGTGATGGAGAACGGATTAGTAAAACCGACAACAGAAGGGACACCGCAAGGTGGTCCACTCAGTCCGTTATTATCTAACATCGTCTTGGATGAGCTCGACAAGGAACTCGAGAAACGTGGACACCGCTTCGTTCGTTATGCGGATGATTGCAATATTTACGTGAAAACGCCAAGAGCAGGAGAACGAGTGAAGGCATCTGTCACCGTATTTATCGAGACGAGGCTAAAACTAAAGGTGAACCAAGCGAAGAGTGCGGTGGACCGCCCATGGAGACGAAAATTTCTTGGGTTTAGTTTTAGTAGCGATAAAAAACCCAAGGTGAGGATAGCGAAACAGTCCTTGCAGAAAGCGAAGGCACGAATTCGGGAGATCACATCCCGAAAGAAAGCGATGCGAATGGAAGAGAGAATCCAGGAGATCAATCGATACTTGATGGGATGGCAGGGATATTTCTGTCTGGCGGATACGCCAAGTGTCTTAAAAGCGATGGATATGTGGATTCGAAGGAGATTGCGAATGTGTCTCTGGAAGCAATGGAAGAACCCGAGAACCAAGGTCAAAAGGCTTATATCTTTAGGCGTGCCTAAGGACATAGCATATGAGTGGGGAAATACTCGGAAAAGGTACTGGCGAATTGCAGGGAGTCCAATTCTGCAACGTGCATTGAATAACCAATATTGGGAATCCAATGGATTAAAGAGTGTATTGGACCGATACAACTCCTTACGGAATATTTCATGAACCGCCGTATACCGAACGGTACGTACGGTGGTGTGAGAGGCCGGGGGCACGCCGCCCCCTCCTACTCGATTGTTTAGGAAATTATACAATACAAAAAA